>JAPPNE010000058.1 GCA_028818775.1 Deltaproteobacteria bacterium
GCTTCAATGAGGCCGGGGCAACGTTGCCCCGGAATCTCGCCTTGACTAGCTCGTTGATGGACGCATACTCTCGCTTCAATGAGGCCGGGGCAACGTTGCCCCGGAATCCCGGGCGCCAACTCACGGAACATCAAACCCCCCCCGAGCTTCAATGAGGCCGGGGCAACGTTGCCCCGGAATCTCCGCCCCGCCCGGTTCAGCAGGGCCGTCATCGTCCGCTTCAATGAGGCCGGGGCAACGTTGCCCCGGAATCGGGCAGCACCACGGACATCGCCGGCGCGCGGGTGGGGCTTCAATGAGGCCGGGGCAACGTTGCCCCGGAATCAACGCTCGCCGCGAGGCGCATGAGGCCGGATATCTCGCTTCAATGAGGCCGGGGCAACGTTGCCCCGGAATCCTCGGGACGCGGCACTGAACATCGTGGACCTGTCCTAGCTTCAATGAGGCCGGGGCAACGTTGCCCCGGAATCGAGGACTTGCCCCGGGGCGTCGTGGGCGGGGCGATTGCTTCAATGAGGCCGGGGCAACGTTGCCCCGGAATCGCCGTGCATCCGGTTCTCCCGCTCGATCCGGTTCCGCTGGCTTCAATGAGGCCGGGGCAACGTTGCCCCGGAATCTGTTGTTGGCTTTGGCGGTCGCCGCCGGGCGAAGTTTCGCTTCAATGAGGCCGGGGCAACGTTGCCCCGGAATCGTTTTCACGTTGTCTGTATGTTGGGTTTTGTGCCCGGCTTCAATGAGGCCGGGGCAACGTTGCCCCGGAATCGCCGCGTACTTCCGTGACCAGGCGCTCGCCGGCATGCTGCTTCAATGAGGCCGGGGCAACGTTGCCCCGGAATCAGTACCAGGGCCCTCAGTCTCAAGCCGGCACGACTGGCTTCAATGAGGCCGGGGCAACGTTGCCCCGGAATCCACATCCGGCACCGAATCCGCCACATTCGCATCCGGATCGCTTCAATGAGGCCGGGGCAACGTTGCCCCGGAATCTGTCCCTTCCCAACTTGACTCGGGATCTCGAAAATTTCGGCCAGATGCGAGCGCTGCTTGGCTCGGGCTCTTGGCGTACCGTATGGGCGGTCCGATATTGCGCACTAGCCTTGATATCTCCTTTCCACACAACAAGAAACCCTGTGCGAGCGCTGACCGGGTTTGGCATCCTTCGTCAGCTCTCGCAATGTCCGCGGCATGTATTCGACCCGCCTCCGTAGATCTACTTACACGATTGTGGCACGCCGATCCGGCGCTTCATAGGTCTTGCCCAGGCTTTCGACGCGCGGGTCTACGGCGTCGGCGGGACCCAGGTCCACGATCAGGATGTGGTCCTCCGAGGGGCGGATCAGGCTCTCCAGGCGCGTCGCCAAGTCGGCGCGCTGCCGGGCCGTGAGCCGACACTGAAACACCGACAACTGGAGCCAATGGCCGTAGCCCTTCATGGTCTTGAAGACTTGTTGCCAGCGCTTCGGGTTGGCGATGTCGTAGGTCACGATGTAGAGACGCTCGTTGGCCATGATGGTTCACCGCGGAAGGTAGTGGGGATACGTGCGGATTTCGCCCTGGAAATGCCGGGCCAGCAGCCGTGCCTGCACATCGATCAACCGTCTCATGGAGACGCGGTAACCGAACACGGGATGGGTGGTTTCCTGCTCCATGCGGCGCTCGAACGCTGCCATGAAAGCCTTGCGGCCTCCCGGCCGGAGGGCGCAACTCGGCCCGTTGAAGACGAAGTCGCCCGGTCTGACTTCGCCGTTGTTGATGACCTGGATCACGCATGAGTCGGCGACGATGGGCCGAAATGGTTCCATGACGTCGAGGGCGAGAGCCGGGCGGCCGTGGCGCGGCCGGTGGTAAAGCCCCATGTAAGGGTCGAGCCCCGTCGCCGAGATCGCGGTGACGAAAGTCCGTGTCAGTAGCGCATAGGCCAGCGACAGCATGGCGTTGACTGGATCTGTAGGCGGACGCCGGTTGCGGGTCGAAAAGGAAAACGCTGCCACGCCTTCGTCCGCATTGGGCGCGAGCATATTCTCGAAATGCGCGAAGTACGTTGCCGCGGCTTCACCCTCCATTCCCAACAACTGTTGAGGGCTTTCCGCAAAGGGCACGCGTTGTATCATCCGTCTCATTCGCTCCAGCGTTTCCGACTTGTCGCCGGCCTCCCGGTCGTCGCGCCAGTTGCGCCGCAACAGGGTCCGCGAGTTGCGCACCTTGGCTACGACCAGATCACGCGAGAAGGCGAGACTGCGGCCTTCATCGAAGGCGAACCGGTATTGGGCCTCGCGCACGGCCACATTGCCGTTGCCGCTTCCCACCGTGTGGCCGAGAAACCACCCTCCGGTGGTGAACCAGGAGACGGAAACCTCTGCGCGCATCAGCGCGTGCAGTGCCGGCGTGGTGACCGAGACGGGACCGAACAGCGCCACCTGGGACACATTGATCATCGGCACTTCCACTTTCTCTTCCTCCACCTCGACGATCAATTGTTCGCCGCTCTTGCGCACCCTCGCCCCCGGCGTCTGCACGTACAGCGGCAGCGCCGGGTTGTCCGAAGGGTTGAGCGGACGCGGAGGATGACCGTTGCGGAAGAGATTGGTCTCGTCCGGCAAGCAGATCCCGGCAAGGGAGCAACGCGGGCACTTGGGGCTGTTCTGCAAGGGAGGGGGCCTGCGTCCAGACGCGGCCGCCGCGCGCAGGCCCGAAATGGCGTCCAGGGTGCGCGCCCGAAGCTCCGGGTCCAGCGTCACCCCGACGCGCTCCCGCGAGCCAGCGTACCACAGTGCCCCCTTCTCCACGCGGTAGCCGTTGTCCTCCAGGATCAGTGCCTGGGCGCATACCTGCACGCGCTCCGGCTCATAGGCCCCCGCGGCCACGTGTGGCCGCTTGCCCTTCTTGAAGTCCACCGGCGTCACCGACTCCTCGTCCGCCTCCACGACATCCATCTTGGCGATGATGCCCAAGCGCTCCGAGGACATGGTGACCGACTTGGCCCGGGCCAGGTCCTCGTCAAGATCTTCCGGCGCGGGCAACTGTCCGCCGCCCTCATCCACCCGCGCGTGCGCGCGCCGTCCCTCGGCCGTATCCACGCTGTCCGCCCATTCGCCCTCGACCCATTCGAGGTAGGCGAGACGCGGGCAATAGACCCACTCATTGATCATCCGGACCGGGACGAGGGGCGCGTCGCCAGTGACGGGAGGGGGCGGAAGGCCGAGGGTGAGTTGTTGTTCGGGGGGCATGGCTGCCACTTCAGTCCATGGCGGTAAAGAGTCCGAGCCCGAAATGGCTGCCGAATCCCAAGGCAAGCGGACCGGAAACCGGTCCAGGGAAGGTGATTCGCAGCAGCGCACCCGCGGCATCGGGCTGTTTCTCGCCACCACGTGAACGGAATCTGTGGAAGTGGTTGGCGCGGCGCTGGCTACCACCAACCGGGATGCTATTGAGTACCTCGATCTCGATTGCCTCGACGTCCCGTCCACGACGCTTGAGCAGTCGTAGCGCTTCGCCTGAATAACCCGTTCGCTTCAGGTGCCCGGCGGCAAGAAACGGCGTCACACTCCGCCACTGCCTTGAGGTGCCGAAGATCCGCGCGCCGTGCGCGAAATCGGTGGGATTTCCGAATCCCTCCAGGGCAAGCCGCCATTCCTTGACCGCGGCTGGTCCGGTCTCGTCGCTGTCCGGGCTTTGCCTCGGCGGCAGCCAGAGGCGCGTGATTTGATCGAGCTTGACGTGAATATCATCGTCGATGCCGCTCGCAATGTATACCGAGATATGGTCGATCCACCCGTCCAGGTCGGCGTCCTCTGGTAACCAGAACGCGTGGGCATGGGACGGTTCCGCAAGAGGTCTCCCATCCGGGTTTCTCCCGGAGATCGGCCATGGTGCGCGGGGAACGGAGCGCCTCGTCGCCTCTTTCCAGTCCCAGCCGAATTGCGCGAGCGCGGCGCGGCGCATCAACTCTCCGATCCGTACAGCGTCTTCCACGCGAGGCAGGGGGCGACCCGCCATGAGAAAGCGCGCGACAGTAGGCAGGTCCTTCCGTGCGGCACGCCGGGGGCGAGTACGGATACTGGGAATCACCCCGGGTGCCGCCTCTGCGGATCGAACATAGATAACCTCACGGGCCGCTGGGGGGCGGCTCCAACGCCGATCCTGGTAGTCCGCGGTGTCAAGTGTCAGAGCGTCCACCAATCGTTGGGGCAGAGTATCCGCGCCGCTCCGCTTGCTGCGAAACGCCGCCTCGGCCGTCCTGCCGCGGGCTCTTGAAGACTGTCTCTGCCCGACCGGTGCGCGGGGCGAGTCGGTGAGAAGTCGCTCTCGTTCTGCGGCATACTCCTGTGGTGAGCACGATGCGAGAACACGAACCGGCATTCCGTCGCCTTCTCTGGAACCGGTGGCTCGACAGTTCGGTTCACCGTCCCATGCGTCCGTAGCCCGGCATTCTGTCCAACTCTCGGCGCGACCGAGATAGGCGAGTGACGCGGCTACGTCGGATGCGAAGCCGAACAGATGAGGAGAAAGCGTCACGTCCGGCCATGCCGCAACGATCTCGGCATCCTTTGGCAGATGAATGAACGCGTCGAATACGAGCGCGGTCTTCTCCTTACCCTTCTCAAGTTTGCCTTGTGGCATGTAGTGGCGCGTATGAGTGTGAATTGTTCCCGGCGGCAGTCGGTATACGGGCAGTGTCTCGGCAAGTGAATCGATCAGGTCAGCAAGATCGGTCTCGGACCAACGCTCAGCGTCTCCCTTCCGCCGCCAACCGGCAATCAGCGCGCGCAGCAGTCGCCAAGGTTCGGGGGGCCAGGCCACGTCCGCCTCGTTGACGTTGCGTCCCCACGGGGTGGCATGATAGCGCCCGGCAGGGAAATTGAATATCAGAGCGAACACGCGGCTACTTCCTGTAAGTGACGGTCAGAACCCGGCTGTCTCCGAAGAGCCCTTGCGCTCCAACCGCTTCGATAAGGCCGGGAAGCTCCGCTTCGAGGTCATCGAGAGTCGGTAGCTCAAAATGATCGGGGCGCGTCACGGTTATCTCGACGACATCCAAATCGCAGGCGGTACGTAGACGCAGGCCCTCGCGGAGCAGTCGCTGGATCTTGAACAGGGCCATCGCCACGAGCATTCGCGCAACCTCATCCCCAAGGCCAAAGGCTCGAATCTGGCGAAGATCCAGGCTGAAGTACGCTGTGATTCGTTCTGCCACCCACTCGTCGCGCGCGAAGGGAACGTTGCCGAAGCCCTTCGCTGTATCGCCGCTCGGATTGACGCTGTCGTTCTTGACCCCCCCACTCGCCGCCACGGCCGCGTTCGTGGCTTCGATGAAGGCCGAGAGCGATCTCGGAAGTCGCAATCGCCCGCCCGCGAGGGTCCCCTTGGCCAGGAAAATCCCGTGAAGGAGGGCGTTGGTGTCGAACTCCAGCAGCACTCTTGCAAGCTCCCGCAGGTCTACACGGCCTACTTCCATTGAGGCGAGGCGCTGCTTCAACAGGTCGAGTACGGATGTGTCCTTACCCTCCAGGATATACGGCGAGTTGAGGCGATGCGCCTCCAGCAGCGAGTTCGTGAGTGGTCTACCCTGCTCGTCCGTTACCTTGACAACAGGAAGTCCCGCAAGCGGCGAAACCCAGTCGTCCACACGCTCATCCCAGCAAACCGCCTCCAGGCGGTTCGCCATCGACTGCGCACTCTCGACGAGCACGATCCGTCCTTGACCATCTGGTGACGCGTACTCGGCGTGACCGAGATTGGGGAACCCGGTCGGCTGAAATCGGCTACCCTGAACGGGCTTCAGCGCCGCCTCGACGAGAAGCCGCGGCGCTCCATCAAGCGGGGTCAGATCAAGCGACATCGTTGGTGTCCTCCATAGGGGTTTCATCGCGTAAGGCCGAGGAATAGGCTCGTGAGAGCAACGCAGACAAGTCTCGATCATCTATTGGGATCAGCAGTGAGGCCGCCAAGCGATCGGCGCGAGTACCGGCGCCGATCGCTGCCCCACGGTGTGCGGTCGCCCGATCGAATGGCGACATAAGGCCCGAACTCCGAGCACGGTTAAGCGCGGTGCGGACCGCTTCGTCGATCATACTCCCATCCATGCTGCGACCGGCGGCACGGAGCCTTGTCAACAGCCCTGGCGGCACCGGCACACGAGCCGCGCCGTCAAGAGCACCGACGCGACGCAACGCAGCATTGGTCGAGAAAATCGGTTTCAGTGCGGCATACGCAAAGGGCGGCAACCGAGGCGGTGCCGTTGCGGATGATGTCCTGCGCGGCAATCTTGCCGGCGCGGCCCAGACCAAGCCACGAAGCAGGGCAGCACAGCGGTCGTCTTCAAAGTCGCCATCAATGAATATTGCTATGTCCTCGGCATGTGCCCAAGCGGCTCCGGCGAATGGCTTGTCTTGGAATCCGCGCATTGTCGCCTCAACCATTCTCCGCTCCATCGCCGCAAGCAGGTTCGATACAAGACCTCCCGCGGTCCAGACGACGGTCGATGGGGCGTCCTCGGCCACCCATGCGCGGCGCCTAGAGAGACGCATGCCCTGGAAGAATCTTGCTTCGTCTACCGGCGCGAAGTGGGCAGCCATCGGCAATTCAATCCCCATGTAATCCGGTGAGTTCGAAGCCGTAGTAGAATCGTCGTATGCGTCCGTTGTTGGAACCAGTGCCGGTGTGTCTGTCGACCCCCCGGCAGGTGCGACCCGCGCGACCGGCATCGGCGCCGGCAGCCCGAGCCCGGCGACTGCGGCCGCGACCCGAAATTCGGGGGTGCCGTCATCAGCCCGCTGTATCCAGTACGACGAAAGCCGGGGCGGTGGCGCGTTGACGCCCTCCCGTCCCCTCGGGCTGATCGCCAGCCATTCGACGCATCTCCCGAGCGCCACGAGAGCCGTCTGCACCCGATCCGGTGAAGGCGCAGGTGTGGTGAGCCCGAACATCGCGTCTTCAAGCTGCTTGATGGCACGTCTGGCGGCGGCCGGCTCTTCCTGTTTGCGTCCGATCCGTCGTACGCGCTCAAGCCATCCGCCTGTGTCCAAATCTGCAATGAGCATGGCGCCTGACGATGACGCGGATGACCGGCGCCCGAGCGGTGTGGCGAGATAGGCCTTGCCGAAACGCTGGAGGAAACCGAAACGTTCGAATTCCGAGAAGCCCCGGCTGACTCCCAAGCTGGCGGCCGCTCTCGCGAAGTCGACGCCGTCACGCGCCGTTCGTCCGTTCAGAACCGCACGTCCCTCCGTGAGTAACCTGTCGATCTCGCAGAAACGCGCGGGCCGGCCCCACAACGGCGCCCAGAACTCTGCGCGCGCATCAGCCTCATCGGCCGCATCGACACCCCCCCAACCCGCTCCGACTGCCCGTACCGTGAATGGAAAGCTTGCGCCCGAAGCCGTGCTGCCTTGGTGACGGCGACTCGCAGCTCCTGCGAACGCACTAGCGCCCTCCAGCATCATGACGAAATCCCAAGGGTTCACCTCGCCGCCGGCCTCGTAGCCTGTGCTCGCATTCGGTCCCCCCGCCGTTCCCGGCGCGAATTGTCCGGGGCTCCCGCCGCTCAGGCCAAACGACGCCGCTGCGAACAGCGCATTCGGGAAGAGCGATCGCGCGGTTTCGGATGGCGAGCCGCTTACGGGATCGAACAGTGCGGCCGAGCCAAGCGCAACGAGCCGACGCATGAAGTTGTTGGTGAAATCAAGCCTCCCATCGTTGCCGCCTGTTCCCAGCAACTGAGGGTATGCAAGACTTCGACCGGACAATGCGAGTGTCGCGTCAAGCCAGTGAAGAGCCCTGTCGGGAAGCTCCGCCCGGAGCACGGCTACGAGAGTCATCTTGGCGTCGCCGGTCGGCTTCTCCTTGAGTCCCTGTTGTTCGATGGTTTTGGCTGCGGACCGAATCGCCTCGGAGATTGCGCTGAACCGCTTCGCTACCGTCTCGCCGATCAGCGGACCGAATCCGTCCCGGTTGTCTTTCGGATAGAAACCGCTTCCGCTATTCCAGGGCGCAATGATCGGGCTCGGTGCATATTCCTCCAAAAAGAATCGTTGCAACGCCTCGCGAGAGAGCACCGTCCGCAGGTGGAAGCACTCGTTCTCCCACCAGCCTCGTGCGTGAGGGTCGGCGGCCCGGTCGGTAACGTTGTTATCCGGCGAGGAAATCAGCCGGAGAATGCCGAGCGCCTTCAGGTACGAGGCGAGCGGGGTCGATGTGCAGCCGTCGAGGCGGTGATCGAACGACTCAGGCCTGTCCATAGCGCCCCTCCCGTTCCTTGGCTGACGCACGCCAGTCAGCGAGTCGGACAACGGTCTCCATCCAGGCAAGACGGAATGGCCCAAAACGGGCCAACAGTTCTCGGGTCCGCTCGATCCAGCTTTCGCCGGTCGTTTCGTCCCAGCCAATCTCCATCACCGAGAGACGCAAGGGTCCGCCGCCCCAACGTTCCCCTGTCCCCAAATCGACCGGCGGTATCTCGTCGCCTTCCCACACGCCGCGAGCGAACCGTATAGTGTCGCGTTCACCTTGGGGAGGCCGCTCGCGCGGCAACGCGCGAAGATTCATGCGGACCTTCCCGTGGTGCGCGGCCACCAAATAGGCGACGAGATCGGCGTCGCGTGACCATTCTTCTTGCTCGAAAAACGCCAGGGCGGACGCAAGTTCGTGGCGGAAGTAGGGCCGCGTGTGGCGCACGTTTCCCTTCACTGTCTTGGCAAGAAGCTGCTCTCGGGGCGCCCCTTGCGGCCCGAGGCCCCGGCGCATGGTGTCCTGAAAGACCGCGTGGGCCTTGCCCAGATCGTGCCAGCGAGCCGCGCGGACAATAGCGTCACGTGTCTGGGGCTCAACAGCGAGGGCGTCGCAGAGCGCCGCGGCCTCTGTCGCGACATGGCCGAGATGATCGGTGAGTGGGACCGCCACCCCGACGGCGCTTCGCGGATCGTCACCGTGACCTTCTTCGTCCTCTGCCGGATCACTTGTCACCCGAGCCGAATCCATCATGACCGAAATGCCTTCGACCCGCGATCCCGGATCACCGGTGAAGCCAACGTCGGCGGAATAACCGCCAGCGCGCAAATCGACCAGAAGGGTCACCCCAGGCCAGGGGTCGTCCCGGAACGGCTGCCAACCGTTCAGATTAGGGCGCCCGGTCGTCGCATCGACATGGCGCGCCTGCGGATCACGAACGTACACCAAAACGCCTTTCGTCTTGTTACTCTTGTCCTTGCGGACCTTCGTCAACCAGTCCTTCGCAAGGCCAATGGGTGCGGTGCACAACTCTTCCGCGCGAGGCGGACGCGGTGGTTCATCAACAGCGTCGGAAAGATCCCGCCAGAAGACCCGCACGTCCGTATCGTCGGCATCGCGCACGTAGGGCGATACATCGACATCAAAGCCGGTCAGATCGGGGTCGGTGTCAAACAGATCGTCAAGGTCCTTTCTCCGGATGACGTGTAGCGGCGGGTCGATCGGATCCGCTGGAGGAAGGTGAACGGGAGCGGCATCCGTCAAGGACACGAGTCGCTCCCGTGCTGCCTGCAATTCCTCAATCCGGTAGGGGAGCGCAAGTTCACGTTTCGTCTTCTCGTCCGTTTCGTTGTTCGAGTCGTCGAGCAGGTCAACCCAGTGAACTTCGGCGCCATCGTCGTATTCTGCGTAACGGTTGGCTCGACCGAACCGTTGAACCATGGATGACCAAGGCGCAAGTTCAGTGAACAGTACAGCCGAAGAGATGTCGATACCGGCCTCCACGGCCTGGGTCGTCACGACGATCATGTCCCGCGTTCGAGGATCGGTGAGCTTGGCCATCTCTCTCGTCCGATCGACCGCGCGAAAGCGTGAGTGGACAAGCGCGAGATCCGCCGGCGCATCCGATTTCTGGAGACAGCGGTATAAATCCTGAGCGCGCTTTACGCGATTGACTATGACCAACGTCTTGTGCCCCGAACGATGCGCCGCACGAACCGCCTTTGCGAGATCCTTGATGTACGATTCGATGTCGCCGGCCTTCGCGGAGCGTGGCGGGGGGACGTCTGAACACCGCACCGCCTTCTTTGCTCGTACAAGACGCCCAAGCCGATCACCGGCGTTCTGGTCCGGTGTCACGCGCATGACCTCAGATTCCGCAGGTTTCGGGTGATCTACGGTTACGAGCCATTCTGGTTCGAGGGTAGCGGAAATCCACAGGCTGTGAACTCGGCGTCCGGGCGTGCGCCAACCCGGCTCGGCACGAGCCTCCTCGCTACAGCGAAATGCTTCGATCTGCGTCGAGGTGGCACGTCCGGCACCCATGAGTTGCACTTCGTCGAAAACCCACTGTGTGTCGTCGTGAAGTATGGCGAACTCCATGGGCCAGTTGGCTCGGGACGAGGCGTACCCGCGCATGAGCGCCCTGCTGAGCAGCATGTCCTGAGTGCCAACGATCACCGCCGGTCGCTCCGGTCGTTCCAGCCATTTACCGCCATCCACACCGCCCATCAGGACATGCACATCGTTCCGTTCCGGCAAGACCCCTTGCGAACGGATTTCACTCGACAGCTTGTCCATCCATTCCCGGACCGAATTTGCTGTCTGCTCGACCAAAGTACGCATGGGTAGACACCAAACCAGCCGTCGTGGCGCCACTGCCGCAGCTTGCAGGCGGCGCGCCGCCCACCCGAGGGTGACCGCCGCGGTCTTGCCCGATCCAGTGGGCGCGATCAGGACACTTGGCCACCGACGCTCCATGAGCGTCCGCTGCCAAGGATCAGGACGCGAACCCAGCGCTATACGGTAGATTTCCTCTCCGTCCACGCCCTTGCTTTCTGAAATCATGAGATGATACCTCTGCGTTCCGCCAGCAGCCACTCTTTGCCTGCAACTTTGTAACCGCGTTCCGCCTCGAACGCGACAATCATCTTGAACATCGTCACCCCATCAGGAAGTCATGGCCCGTCGGCATGGATATAGCGACCACAATAACCAGCAAGCAACGCCCAAGCGGTTCACCGCCAAATATCGTCGGTGCTTCATGGTTCAACCAATGTTTCACCGCAGCAGGATAGCAAACCTGAGTGACATCCGGGGTCACGCCCGCAAAAGACTTGTGGGCGCGTCTCGATTCCTCCGCAGCGCCCGAGGCACAGTGCGCGCGGCGAGGTCACCCTGTTCGAGAATCTTTCGAGCTTCGTCGCGAACCTTGTCGCGGAAGGTGGCGGGGCCGATGACCTGAACTCCCCCGCCGAAGTGAAGCACCCAGCCCACCAGCTCGGGAGTATCGGCGACCCGGAGCGAAAGGGCCAAGCGCCCGTCTCGGGTTTTGTGGACCTGCTGGCTGTGGTGCCAGATACGGCCCTTCACCCATGCGGTCGTGGCCTTGTCGAACAGCAGTTCCAGCTCGATGGGCTTGCCGCGCATCACCACGAGGGAGTCCTTGACGTAGGCGTCGAGGTCGAAACACAGGGGCATCTGGCACGGGCGGTTGGTGAGAGACAGGGAGCGGATGCGATCCACGGCGAAGGTGCGCACGTCCCTTCGGAGGTGGCAGTAGCCGATGAGGAAAAGACCGCCGTCCGCGTACCACAAGCGGTACGGATCGACCTCGCGGCGCCGTGTCTGGTTGCGCGATGCGGTGTAGTAGCGCATCTGCACGGTGCGCGTACGTGAAATGGCGCGTGAGAGATGGTCGATGGTGTGGCGATGCTCGCGGTAGGTCTTGTGCGAGCCGAGCCCCACGGCGAACTGCCCTCGGAGGTTCTCGACATATGTCGCGCCTTCGGCGGGCAATGCCGCAGCGGCCTTGGTCAGTGCCGAATCGAGGGACGCCTTCATCTCCGTCCCGTCCAGCGGCTTCAGGAGATCGCGGCTGAACACCAGCGCCATGAGCTCCGTGGGCGACAGCGCCAGCGGCAGGGTCTGGCGGTAACCGTCCATCAGGCGCCACACGGTCTGGCCGTTCCGGCGTTCGATGATGAGGGGAATGTGGGCGGCTTCCAGGGCCTCCAGGTCGCGGCGAATGGTGCGAGGATGACGCGAATAGTCCTCAGGCAGAGACTCCGCCAACTCCGACAGAGTCGCGCCCCGGACGTCCTCCAGCCTTTTCAACAACAGCCACTGGCGCGTGACCTGGTCATTGCGCGGCATGCCTGTATCCGGGGATCGAGACCGGCTGCGCCGGCATCGCGGTGTGCGAACCGGCGCGCCGGCGCGTTCAGCTTCCGTTCAGAACGGCCAACCCGGCCAGCGCCTTCTTGTGGTAGAGGCGGTCGACCGCGTTCCTCGGGGGATCCTGGACGGCATGCTTGAGTTGGTGGATCGCCTCCGCATGGTGGCGCTGCTTGTCCATCGTCAAGAGTGCGAACGCATATTCGACGCGCGCCACTTTGTCGTGAGGCACGAGTTCGATGCTGCGCCGGTAGTGCTTGCGCGCCTTCTTTGCGGTGGCGCCGTAGAGCAGCCCGGCCATGGGTCCGGCGCCCTTGACGAGCTCCGAGTGCCATGTGGCCATGCTCAGATGCGCCCCCGCCTTGTCGGGGTCCAGCCGGAGCGCCTTGTCGATGGCTTTCCGCACCTTCCGGGCGTATCCGCCCGCCACGGCCTTGACGAATCCGATGGCGCGCGCGTACCGGCCCATGGCATGGGCCAGTTGGATGTGCGCTTCCGGATTGCGCGGGTTGAGCCGGATGGCCCGCTTGGCCAACCGGATCGCGCGCTTGTAGAGCGGCTCCTTCACGCGCGTGTCGGGGGAGAGATGACCGTGCATCACCACGGCCAGCGCGGCCAATGCGTAACCCTCGGAAGTTTGAAGCTTTTCAGCGAGTTCGGCGGCGGCCGCAAAGCGGCCCTCGGCATAGGCCGCGTCCGCCTGTTCCATCGATTGCGCGGAGGCCGCGCACGCCAGCAGGAGCGCCCAAGCGAGACTCAGGAAAACCGGCAAGACGGTCTTGATCACCGAGTGGATCTGGGAACCCGGTCGGAGACTGTGGGGCTCAATTCTCATGCTTTGCTTCAATGATGAGAAGACAACCAACTAAATTATAGGGCAAATGAAAGAAGAGTGCAACAAGGAATTTTCATCGTTGCGCTCGCGTTTGGGGAGAAGGAACGGTCGGCCTGAACGGCTAGACCATGATGCGCCTCAAGAAGAGAGGCCGCGGAAAGGACGCATGTTGGCGAGGAGCGGTCTTGAGAGCGGGGTCGAGACTGCCGGCTTCCACCACGGTCGCCGACAGTCTCGATCCCCATCCCGTGTGCTCCTTGGAACCTACTGGAGGGTCTTTGTGCCCGGACTCGTGATGCGCGGGTGGCGGGTCCGGGTTTTCTTGAGCTCGAACATCAGGACGCGCTTCTGAAGCGGATCGAATCGGATTCGCAGCGTGCGGCCGCCGACGTCCACGTCCGCTACGCCCTCCTCGCCGTCGTCGAGCTTGTGCAGGGCCGAGAGCACCGACAGGCCCACCAGCGAGGCGTCCACCTCGACCCACTTTTTCGGAACTTCGCGGCCTCCGTCCACCGGTCTCAGATGTCGTCTTGTCTCACGTGGCATTGCTTCCCTTTCTTGATCCTGGAAGTCGCGTCATGACTGCGCTTGACGGGAAGTTATCAATTGACTACTATGATGTCAAGCTTTTTTTCAACTGAGAACTATATACACCATGCCGAGGAAAAAGACAAGACTTCCCAAGACCGCCCTCGCCCGCCGCCTGACGCTCGCCATGTCGGAACGCGACCCCATGGACATAGCGCGGCG
Organism: Deltaproteobacteria bacterium; assembly: GCA_028818775.1. Taxonomy (NCBI): domain Bacteria; kingdom Pseudomonadati; phylum Myxococcota; class Myxococcia; species Deltaproteobacteria bacterium. Next base: position 13,703 of record JAPPNE010000058.1, read on the forward strand.
CGCGGGCATCTCCAAGACCGCCGTCTACAACTACATGGCCGGCGACCGGGCGCCGCAGTCCGCCATCCTGCACCGGTTGGCTTCGGTGTGCGGGGTGTCGCTGGAATGGCTGCTGGCCACCAACGACCAGGTCCGCGACGTGTCCGGGCACGTGCCCGACGACCTTCCCGTCGTGGGGCGGGCCGGCGCGGGCCGGGGCGAGTTCTCCGAGGACGGCTTCCCCGTGGGCGAGGGATGGCGGCGGGTGTCGCGCCCCTACGACCTCAAGGACGCCAACGCCTTCGGAGTCGAGGTGCGCGGCCACTCCATGAGCCCGCGCTATGAAGACCGGGAAATCGTGGTATGCTCGCCCGACAAGGAGTGGCACTCCGGCGACTACTGCGTTGTCAAGACCGTGGGCGGCGAGTACCTGATCAAGCGGATCAAGCGGGAGAACGGCAACCTGGTCCTCATCAGCATCGCCCACGGCTACGATCCCATCATCATGCCGCTGTCCGAGATCGCTGGCATCTACCGCATCGTCTGGAAGAAGGAAAGATAGGTAGGAAAGAGGGAGACCCCATGGGAGACTACACCGAGATCCTTTACGAGAAACGCGGCGCCGCGGGGTTGATCACGCTCAACCGGCCGCAGGTGATGAACGCCATCAGCCCGACGGTGCAGGACGAGATGTCGGCGGCCCTGGACGACGCCGTGGATGACCCCGAGGTGCGCGCCATCATCATTACCGGCGCCGGCCGCGCCTTCTCCGCGGGCATGGACCAGGGTCCCAAGCCCGGCCGCCGGCGCGACCTGCAGTGGCCCTACGGCGTCCCCACGGGCCAGTCCGCCTCCGACTGGATCGACTCCTGGCGCGGTCGCGAGGGCAACCACTTCCTGCGCCTGTGGGAGCTGGACAAGCCGGTCATCGGCGCCATCAACGGCTGGGCCATGGGCGCGGGCTCGTGGCTGGCGCTGTGCACGCACATCACCATCGCCTCCGAACAGGCCGTCTTCGCCCAGCCCGAGGTACGCCACGGCTCCAACACGAGCTTCCTCTGGACCATGCTCGCCGGCGTCAAGAACTCGCTGCGCTACGGCCTGGTGGGCGACCACATCGACGCCCAGGAGGCCCTGCGCATCGGCCTCGTCATCAAGGTGGTGCCGCACGAACGGCTGCTGGACGAATGCTTGGAGCTGGCGGAGCGCATCGCCCTGGTGCCGCCCGAGACGGTCAAGATCAACCTCGCCATCGCCACCCTGGGCATGGAGATGATGGGGCTGCGCGACGCCCTCATGCTCGATTCGCAGCTCTCGGCCCCGGCCCACGTGATGCTGCGCGAGGAACACCGGCGCCCGCTGAACGAGGCGCGCGAGAAGAACATCCGCGAGTACCTGCAACTGCGCGACGGCCCGTTCCAGCCAGAGCCCTTCGGCCCGCGGTCGAAGCCCAGGGATTAGTGCAAGGAGACACCCCATGTCCGCGTACCAGAACCTTCTCTACGAGAAACAGCGCAACGGCGCGCTCATCACCCTCAACCGCCCGGACCGGCGCAACGCCCTGAGCGAGGCGCTGCTGGCGGAGCTCGACACGGCCCTGGCCGAGGCCAAGGACGACCCCGAGGTGCGGGGCGTGATCCTCACCGGCGCGGGCGACTGCTTCTCCAGCGGCGAGGACATGTCCGGGGACGGCGTCCTGGATACCGTATGGCCCCAGGCCCTGCCCGAGGGCGTGCCGCTCTACAAGGAGTTCGACGAGGTCCGCGACAAGGACCGCGAGGAGATCCTGCGCCGGCGCCTGTACCGCTGGGAGTACCCCAAGCCCATCATCGGCGCGGTCAACGGCTGGTGCCTGGGCACCGCCTCGTGGCTCGCCCTCACCTGCCACCTGACCGTGGCCGCGGACGACGCGGTCTTCGGCCAGCCCCAGGTGCGCCATGCCTCCGGCACCGACTTCATCTGGGTGCTGCTGGCCGGTCCCAAGAACGCCCTGCGCTACGCCCTCACCGGCGACCACGTCGACGCCGCCGAGGCCCTGCGCATCGGCCTGGTGAACAAGGTCGTGCCACGGGACGACCTGCTTGAGGAATGCTTCCGCATGGTCGAGCGCGTGGCCCTGGTGCCGCCCGAGACCGTCAAGATCAACCTCGCCATCGCCACCCAGGGGCTGGAGATGATGGGCCTCCACAAGGCCTGGCTCCTCAACTCCGAACTGAGCGCCATGGCCCGCCTCTCCAAGCGCGAGGAGTTCAACAAGCGCCTGGAAGACGCCCGCAAGCAAGGCGGCCTGCGCGCCTTCTTCGAAGCCCGCGACAAGCCGTTCCGCCCGGAGCCCTTCGGGCCGTTTTCAAAAGGGGATTAACGGGCGACCCGTTGACTCACGTTTACAATAGGCGATACTCAGAGGGAGCGGGAGAAACGTCATATTGGCCTTGGCAAGGAAACATAAGGACCCACTGCGTGCGGGGTTTTACACCGTAAGGGAAGCAGCGCGGCTCCTCAGGATTGACAATCAGCACCGGATTTACAGGTGGGTGCGCCAAGCCGACGGTCATTTGCCCTCGGTAATCGAGCGCGATCATCAACCGCTGGCGAAGTTTCAGGAACTGAGCTTTTGGGATCTCATTGAGGTTCGGTTCGTTGAGCATTTTCGACGCCAAAAGATCAGCCTCCAGTATCTCCGGAAGGTGGCGGAAAAGGCCCGCCTCGAGCTTCGGACGCAGCATCCCTTTGCACTCTCGAACGCAGAGTTTCTCACGGACCGCAAGAGAATTTTTGAAAAGGTCGCAGAGGAGGATGGGGATGCGCGGATTTGGGAACTTCTGACCGGCCAGTACGAGATGTACGCAACCATCGAGAATGTGCTGGCCAAGGGGATCACCTTTAGTCCACAGACGTATTTGGCCGAAGAATGGCGTCCCCTGGAGACGTGTCCCCATGTAGTGGTGAACCCGCAGTACGACTACGGACGCCCCGTCATTGGAGATACGCACGTACCGACCGCCGCTGTATTCCGTCAGTGGAAAGCCGAGAATGGAGATCTGGCGCGCGTAGCGAATTGGTGGGGCATCAACGAAGATGAGGTTCGTGAAGCCGTAGAATTTGAAGTTGGGATGGCGGCTTGAGGATAAGGGCTGACGAACATATCTCAGTGAAAATCGTACGCAGCATCAAGGACATCTGTGGCCAAGGGCAATTTGGCGATATTGAACTGTCAAGCGTCTACGACGAACACCATCAAGGATCCTCGGACGAATACTGGATCACAGAATTCGCCAATAAGGACGGTAACGCCATTCTAACAGCGGATACCGACTTCTTCCGGAAACCGAATCAGATCGTCGCCATCCACCAGACCCGCTTGACCGTATTTCACCTGCCGCCTCGGTGGGCAAATGCGCAAGCCCATCTTCAAGCAGCCCATCTCCTGATATGGTGGCCGAGAATCGTGGCTACGCTACGTGAAGACAAGCGGGGTGAGGTGTGGACGGTTCCCTGGAACATAAAGGACAGCGGGGAACTCAAGCAAAGGAAGATCGACTACCAAGAAGCCTATAAGAAATTGGGGCGATCAAGACGCCGCTAGCTGGACCAACCATCTGTCGTTTCTCTCATCTGTATTTACTTAATCGCCTCCATCTCCTCCAGCGCAGCGATTTGCTCTTCGCTCAAGCCCAGCACCTCGCCCAGGACGTAGGCGTTGTGGGCGCCGATCCAGGGGGCGGGGAGGGCGGCGCTGGCCTTGGAGCGGGAGGGGATGCCGGGGAGGCCGTGGTGGGCGACGCGGCCCCAGGGGGGTTCGTCGATGTCGACGATGTGGCCGCGCTCGCGCAGGTGGAGGTCGTAGTAGAGGTCCTCGCCGGACATGGGGATGCCGGCGGCGACGCCGGCTTCCTGGAGGCGGCGGAAGGCTTGGCGGGCGGTCTGGGTGCGGGTCCAGCCGGTCAGCTTCTCGTCAAGTTCGTCGCGGTGCCGGCGGCGCCCTTCCCTGGCCGCGAAGCGCGCGTCTTCGGCCCATGAGCCGGCGCCGATGACCTCGACCATGGCCCGCCACTCGTCGTCGGTCTCGCACGCGATGATGATCCAGTCGTCGTTGCCGGCGCAGGGGTAGCAGCCGTAGGGGGCGTAGGGGTCGCCCAGGATTTCCCGGTAGCCCAGGGTGTCCCACTCGTTGCCGTTGACCGTGTAGTCGAGGATGGCGGGGCCCAGCATGGCGCCCTGGGCTTCGAGCATCGAGGCCTCGATGAACTGCCCTTCCCCGGTGCGCTCCTGGTGCTCCACCGCCGCTATCACGCCCAGGGTCATGGTGATGGCGCCGACGCGGTCTGGCCAGGCGATCTTGCAGCGCGCGCGCATGGGCGACTCGGGGTAGCCCCACAGGCGCATGAGGCCGGTGTAGGCCAGGAGTTGCCAGCCCCAGGCCACCCAGGAGCGCAGCGGCCCTTCCCTGCCCCAGCCGGGCATGGACACCTGGATGATGCCGGGGTTCACCTTGCGCAAGGACTCGTAGTCGAAGCCGAGCCGCTCCATGACCCCTACGCTGAAGTTCTCCACCACCAACTGGGACCGCTCCACAAGACGCCGGAACAGCTCCTTGCCCTGGTCATGACGCAGGTTCAGGGTGACGCCCAGCTTGGCCCGGTTCATGTCGGCGTGGATGGCGGCGCGCCGGCCCCGGGCGGCCACGGTGTTGGACTCGATCTTGAGGACCTCCACGCCGTAGTAGCCGAGGATTTCGGTGCCGAGGGGTCCGGCGAACTGCTGCGTCAGGTCGGCCATGCGGAGCCCCGACATCATGCCGTCGCCCGGGTCCGCTTCCGGTTGCGACGGTACCGTGCACGGTTCTCTGCCCTGCTCCAGCTCGGCCAGCACCTCGTCGCGGTGCTGGTCCAGCAGCGGCGCCGGCCGGCGCACCCGCATGGGCGTCCCGGAGAGTCGCATGGGGAAGCCCGGCGCCCGGTAGCGGCCGATGACGGGGTGCTCCATCTCCTGCATCCAGCCGCGGGCGGCCAACTGTTCCCCGTCCACGAACTGCCCCACGGTGTTGAGCGGGGCGGCGGAAAGATGCCGCCGCTGCGCTTCGGCCACGAACTCGTCGGCGGTGAAGCCGCTGATGAACTCCGCCGCCACGGCGGAGGCTTCGTCGCTCCGGGAGTCGCGGTAGTTCATGTCCTCCCATTGCGGCTCGGACAGAATCGTCCCCGTCATCCAGTTCTGGGTGAACTCGCGCCACATGTGGGGCAAGTTGGCGGTGAAATGAACGTAGCGGCCGTCCTTGCAGCGGTAGATGTTGGTCACCGAGCCGCCGTAGGTCTTCGCCCCGGGCCGGCGCCCCATGCGGTTCTCCAGGGTGTAGCGCGCGATGGAGCTGCTGTTGGTGAAGGTCAACGCCTCCTGCAGCGACACGTCCAGACGCTGGCCTGCGCCGCTGCGCCGCCGGTGCCGCACCCCGGCCACCGCCAGCGTCGCGGCCACGCAGCCGGCCACCTGGTAGGCCGAGTGGGAGGGCGCCGTGCACGGCCCGCGCTGGTCATCCCCCTGGCCGTAGAGAAAGCCGCCGGCGCCGTTGGTGATGGCGTCGCTGGTCTTGTAGTGCCGGTACGGACCGGTGCGGCCGAAGGGCGTCATGGACACCGTCACGAGCGCGGAGCAGTTCTCCTCCAGCCACGCGTCGGTGTATCCCCAGGACTCCAGCCGGCCCAGCGGAGTGGCCTCGACGAAAACGTCCGAGGACAGCAGCAGCCTGGTGAACGTGTCGCGGTCGCCTTCGGCGGAGAGGTCCAGCACCAGGCTGCGCTTGTTGGTGTTGGCGTGGATGGAGGTCAGGCTGCGCTCGGCGTCCTCGATGCCTCCGGCAAAGGGCGGGAGCCTCCGTTCGGGCGCGCCGCCCGGCGGCTCCACCTTGATGACGTCCGCGCCGAGATCTGCCAGCAGCCGGCCCGCGTAGGCCGCGGGCACGTCTCCCAGCTCCACCACGCGCAGGTGCGCGAGCGCGGCGGGCGCCTCCGGGGCGTTGTCTCGATCCGCCATGACGGTGCGGCGAACCCTCGGCTACACCCGCGGCTCAAGTATCTCGAACCCGTCGAGTCGGTCGATCAAGTACAGGAGCCCGTCGTCGTCCTGGAAGACGTCGTTGCTCTGGACGGCGTTCTGCCCCTTGCCGGGCTCGGGCACGTAGTAGCCCACCTCCTTGGGTTGGTAGGGATTGGACACGTCCACCGCGCGCAGGCCGCCGCTGAACCAAGTGACGTAGAGCACGTTGCCGTGGACCTGCTCGTTGGGCTGGTGCGCGCCGTAGCGGTCGGCGGGCTCCTCGTCGAGATCCGGCATGAACGTGGAGATGGGCACGGGGTGTTTCTCGTCGGAGATGTCCACCACCCACATGAAGGCGTAGGGCAGCGGCGCCGCCTTCTGGGCTTCCTCGTCCACCACCACCAGGATCTCCCGGCCCATGAGCTTCTCCGGCATGGGCAGGGTGGTGTGCGTGGGCGACGGGTAGGGAGGGCTCGTGTCGAGATGGCTCACCAGCGTGGGCTTGCTCATGTCGGAGATGTCGAGGATCACGAAGCCGCCGTGCCAGTAGCTCACGTAGAGGCGGTCGCCCCGGCGGATGGGGTGATGGCAGCGGTGCATGGTACCCGGCCAGGTGGGTTCCTCGCCGCCTGCGACCCACTGGCCCGGCATCCACCAGCGGCCTACCTCTTGCGGGTTGGCCGGGTCCGCCAAATCCAGGATCATGCAGATGTTGCCCACGTATCCCTCCGGAACGGGCGAGAAGTAGGCGTAGCGCCCGTCGAAGGTGAAGCGGTGCACGCCCTTGGCCGACGCCTTGAAGAACGACACCTCGCGGGGTTTGGCCGGATCCGACACGTCGAAGACCTTGAGGCCTCCCTGGGCGTCCTGGTTGTTCTCGTAGCGCTCGTAGTTGACGATCATCACACCGTCGCTCACCGCGGCCTTGTGCGAATGGATCCCCGGAGGCACCTCGAGCTGGGCGACGAGCCTGGGATTCTTGGGGTCGCGCACGTCGATGACGGACGTGCCGTAGGGCGGGTCCATGTGGCCCACGTAGGCGAAACCCTTGTCCACCTCGACCTTGCCGCCCCCGGGAAGGTCCAAGCGCCCCACCAGCTTGATCCCGCTGGCCGTTCCGAATCCGTTGCCTGTCGCCATGGCGTCTTCTCCTTTCGCGCTCGCGCCCGCGTGTGCCGGGTCATGGCCTACATGCACTATTCGCGGTGCAATGGCAATGGCGCCTGAATGGAGGGCGGGGTGGGTCGAAATGAAACGAGCCGCGAGGCGCTCAGGCCCCGCGGCTCGCGGGTTTGGCATGGGGCGACCGAACGTGCGCCCCTTGTGAGTATGTCGTGTCGAACCGGCAGTGCGGCGGTCCACCTAGCGGCGGCCGAAGTCGCGGCGCTGGGGCCGGGCCTCGTTCACCGTGATGGTGCGTCCGCCGAGGTCGGTCTCGTTGAGAGCGTTGACCGCGGCCTCCGCCTCGTCCGGCGTCCCCATCTCCACAAAACCGAAGCCGCGCGAACGGCCCGTGAACTTGTCGATGATCACCTGCGCGGATTCAACCGAGCCGTGTGCCGAGAAAATCTCCTCGAGCTGCATGTCCGTCGTCGAGTACGGCAACCCGCCGACGTAGAGTCTCCTGCCTTCCATATGTTCTCCTCCTGGTCAATTTGGCCATACACCCTGGGCTCTGACCTCGAAGGAGTCGAACAGGCAAGATTTTGTTCTGAACCACGATCTCGGTCGGTTCGCAAGGTGAGACTTACGACGGTCGTCCCCCATGGGACGCTTTCATCGTAGCCCTTCCATCCGGGGCCGTCAAGCGCGTCAGATCTTGTAGAACTTGCGCGCGTTGTCGCCGAGAATCGCTTCCTTCTGCGCGTCGGTCAGCTCGTCCCGCTCGAGGATCTCGTCGATCTCCTCCATGCAGTTGTCCATGGTGATCTCGTGCGGGAAGTCGGAGCAGAACATGAAGATCTCGTGTCCCACCCGGTTCACACAGTAGGACAGCACGTCCTCGTTGCCCTCGCAGCCGACGAAGACCCGACCGCCACGGAAGTAGTCGATGGGGTCCCGCTTGAGCTGCAGCCCACCGTACTCCGCCTCGCGGTTCAGCCGGTCCAGCACCAGCGGGATCCACGCGGTGCCTCCCTCGAGAAAGCCCACGCGCAATTCCGGGAAGCGGTCGAAGATGCCTTCCGACATCATCCCGGTCATGTGGATGGCGAGCGGGAAGGGCATGCCCAGCGCGCGCGTGGCCGGGAACACCTTGAACGAGTTGAAGCCGAGATCGCCGTAGCAGCCGCCGTGGACCGCGAGCGCGCAGTCGAGCTTCTCCGCCTCCTCGTAGAGCGGCCAGAACTGGTCCGAGCCGTAGTGCCGGTCGAGGCCGTTGGACGGGAGCATGGCGCACACCATGCCCAGGTCCTTGACCGCCCGGCGCAGCTCTTCCACCGCCGCCGGCACGTCCTGCACCGGGATGAGCGCCACCCCTTTGAAGCGGTCGCTGACCTTCAGGTACTTCTCCGACAGCCAGTCGTTGTAGGCGCGTGCATACGCCGCCGCCCACTCGGGAAAGTGCACCTGGCCGTAGGATAGACCCGCCGTGGGATAGAGCACCGAGGCCTCGATCCCGGTCTTCTTCAGGAACTCGAGCCAGCGCTCGGGTCCCACGGAAGCGTCGAAGATCCCCTCCGGCTCGATATGCCGGCTCCGCGGCGTGTGGAACTTGTCGAGGCTCGGCAGCATCTGGCGGAAGCTCAGGCTGCCCCGGCCCAGGTACTCGTTGTTGATGTACTCGTTGATCTCGTTCTCGCGCTCCATGATATGCCCGTCGGCATCGATGTATGCACCCATTGGCTGTCCCCCTTTCAGACTACCGGAATGACTTGATCGTGACGCACCGCACCAGATTATTCTTTCGCCGTTTCTCCTGTCAATCGGTATCGAAGCCCGTGGCCGGCCGGCCAACCGCGTTGACGCCCCCAGCCGGGACACGTAGACTGCCGGCTTCATGTTCGGGTTCGGGTCGCTGCTCGGGTTGTCGCTCCTCGGCGGGGCGCTCATCGCCGCTCCCTTCCTCTGGCCGGTCCTCTTTCCACTGACCTGGTTGGCCCCTGTCCCATTGCTGGCGGCGATCGAAGGCGCCCGCGACTGGCGGCAAGCCCTGTGGGCCGGAGCGCTCGCGGGCGCGGCCACCATCGCCTTGGGCTTCCACTGGCTCGTCTACACCGTGCACGTGTTCGGCGGGGTGAACTACGCCGTGGCCACGGCGGCGTTCGCTCTCTTCGTGGCCTACGGGGCCGTTCCGTTCGTCGCGTTCGCGGCCCTGGTGCGCGCGTGCGGGCTGGGGCCGCTGGCGCTCTTCCCGGCGGCGTTCTGGGTCGCGGTCGAGTTCTGGTACCCCAACCTCTTCCCCTGGTACCTCGCCACGAGCCAGAACCCGTTCACGCTCCTGATCCAATCGGCGGACCTGACCGGACACTACGGCGTCACCTTCCTGTTGCTGTGGTGCGGCACCGCGCTCTACCAGTGGCTGCGCGCCCGCCGCGGCGCCGGGAGCCCGCGGCGGGCGGCGTGGTCCGCGGCCGCCGCGGCTGCCGTGCTGGCCGCGACGCTGACCTACGGACAGGTGCGGCTGGCCCAGGTCGACGCTGCGTCGAAGGCAGCCGCAGCCCTCGACGTCGCGGTCGTGCAAGGCAACATCTCCATCGAGCGGAAGGGCAAGAACGCCTTCCTCAAGGCCAACCAGGATACCTACAAGGCCCTGTCCCTGAAGAACGCGGACGCCGACGTGGTCATCTGGCCCGAGTCCGCCATGGAAACGTGGCTGCGCGAGAACGGCCGGCGCATCCCCCGCGCGCTCCTGCCCGCGCGCCATCCGCACATGATCGTCGGCGCCATCAGCTACCGGCGCCGGCCGGACAACCGTTTCAGCCGCTACAACAGCGCGGTGGCGGTGGACCCCGCCGGCACTGTGTCGGGCCGCTATCACAAGCAGGTGCTGCTCGCCTTCGGCGAGTACGTTCCGCTGGCGTGGCTCATCGGCTGGGTCCCGGGAGTACAGGCCATCGGCGACGGCTTCACCGCGGGCGAGATCGCGACCGCGCTCACCCTGCCCAAGGGCGCCCGGGCGGCGCCCCTCATCTGTTACGAGGACCTGATGCCCGCGCTCTCCCGCCGCTTCGTGAGGAACCAGCGTGCCAACCTGCTGGTCAACCTGACCAACGACGCTTGGTACGGGGACACCGTCGCGCCGTGGCAGCACGCCTGGCTGGCGCAATGGCGCTCCATCGAGACGCGCCGGGCCATGGTGCGGGCCACCAACACCGGCCTCACCGCGGTCATCGATCCGGCCGGGCGCATGTCCGAGCCGCTGCCGGTGTTCACCGAAGGGGTGCTGCGCGCCACCGTGCCTTTGCTGGAGATGGAGACCTTCTACGTGCGCTACGGCGACTGGTTCCCGTGGCTGATGACGGTGGTGACCGCGGGCGCGGCGTTGGCCGCGGGGATCGCCCGCGGGCCGGCCCGTCGCCGGGAAACGCGAGCACAGCGGCGGCGGAGAGCGTAGTGCGGTGTCCGGCTAATGCGAATCAACCGGAAACCGCACCGGCTCACGACAGACGGAATTCGCCGAGCGCCCGCACCATGCCCTCCACGGTGTCGGCGACGAGCAGCTTGTCCCGATGCTTTTTCTTGAGGAATCCCTGGTCCACCGCGTGGTCGAGAAAGCCGATGAGGTGGGAGTAATATCCCCGCACGTCGAGCAGGCCGCAGGGCTTGGTGTGGAACCCGAGCTGCAGCCAGGTGATCATTTCGGCGATCTCCTCGAGCGTTCCGTAGCCGCCCGGCAGCGCGATGAACCCATCCGAAAGACTCTCCATCAAGGCCTTGCGCTCGTGCATGGAGTCCACCACCCGGAGGTCGGTGAGGTTCGAGTGCACCACCTCCTTGATCATCAGCGCCTCGGGAATGATGCCGATGACCTCGCCGCCCTCCTCCAGGGCGGCGTCGGCCACGCATCCCATGAGCCCGATGGAGGCGCCGCCGTAGACTACGCCGATGCCGCGGCGCGCCAGCTCGCGGCCCAGCGACGCGGCCGTGTGCGCGTACTCCTCCAGCACGCCGGTGCCGGAACCCGAGAAGACACAGATTCGATTCATTCAAGCCCCCGGATCATGCCGCCCTGCCCGCCCGCGGCGCGTTGTCCGTCGCGCCAAGTGTTTCCGAGACCAGCCGCAGCCCGACGATACCGGCGATGATCAGCGCGATGCACGCGAGCCGCAGGACGTCCCTCGATTCCCCGAAAAGGACCATTCCCAGGATCACCGTGCCCACGGCGCCGATGCCGGTCCACACCGCGTAGGCCGTTCCCACGGGCAAGGTCTTCACCGCCTGCGACAGGAAATAGATGCTCACCCCCATGACCACGAGCGTCACCACGCTCGGCCACAGGCGGGTGAACCCCGCCGTGTACTTGAGCCCGACGACCCAGAACACTTCGAACACGCCGGCGATGCAAAGGTAGGTCCAACCCATCATGCTACTCCAACGGATTGCCTCCGTTCAGGCAAATGCCAATAATACCGCCGTCATGCTCAACCCCGCTGCTCATTCCGAGCACTGCCGCGCGTGCAAGACCCGGCTGCGCGAGCTGCTCACCGTGCTTTACCCGGACGCGTGCCACCGGGACCGATCGTTCCCCTGGCCCAGCAGGCCCGAGGCGTACCGCGGCACGCCGATCGGCGCGGTGTTGCAGCGGATCTTCGAGGCGCTGCGCGACCACCGGGGCTACGGGGATTTCATACGGACGCCGTGGATGCCGCCGTGCGACTACCATCTGGACAATATAGCAAGCCCCGGATTCATTCTGGAGTTCGACGAGCGCCAGCACTTCACCCGGCCCCGCGCCATCGCCCTGGGCCTCTATCCGGAGGACCTGCGCATGGGCTTCCCCGTCGGCGAATGGCTTCGGCTGTGCGCGGCGCTGGACGCGCGCGACCCGGAGCCGCCGGACCGGGACGAACGCCGGGCGTGGTACGATACGCTGAGGGACCTGCTCCCTACCGTCCACGGACTCCGTCCCACCGTGCGCCTCTACGAGGGGGCGCTGCGCTGGTGCGAGCTGCGCCCGGACGCCCCCGCCGACGTCGCCCGATTCAAGTCTTTTCTCGAAGGAGGCGCCATAGTATAGAGGGCGAAGGGTCGTCCCGTGCGACGGACGGGACGACGCCCGGCAACAACGGAAGGAGCAACAGCGTGGCGGGAGACAACGACGCCGACAGGCTCAAGGCGCGGGACCTCATCCGCGAGATCAAACGGGCCGGCATCCGCTTCATCGTGGCCCTGCCCGACCGTACCACCAGCGAGCACCTGCTCAAGACCATGATCAAGGACCCGGACTTCCAGGTGGTGCAGGTGTGCAAGGAAGACGAGGGCGTGTCCATCTGCAGCGGCCTCTACGCCGCCGGGCACCGGTCGCTGCTGCTGATGCAGTACACGGGTCTGCTGGACTCCATCAACGCGGTGCGCGGCGTCGCCGTGCAGGGGAAGAACCCGGTGTGCATGATGGTGGGGATGCTCCAGAAGGAGCCCGGCGTCCCCCCCAGGCAGTCCAAGCGCTACGGCCTGCGCATCGTCGAGCCGATCCTGGAGGCGATGGAGGTCGAGTACCACAACATCGAAGCCCCGGGCGAGGCCGACAAGGTCGTGCCCGCGGTGGAGGCGGCCTACGCGGAGTCGAGGCCGGTGGCCATGCTGATCGGACGGGAGCCCATCTGACCATGATGAAACGCGACGAAATGCTCAAGGTTCTGGCGCGCCACCGCACCGACGAGATCGTGGTGGCGGTCTACAAGGCGGCGCAGGACTGGATCCACATCGCGCCGTCCGACCTCAACTACACCTTCACCGGCGCCATGGGACAGGGCTCGTCCCACGCGTTGGGCCTGGCCCTCGGCCGGCCGGACAAACGCGTGGTGCTGCTGGACGGCGACGGCAGCCTGCTCATGAACCTGGGCACCCTCGTCACCATCGCCAACGCCGCGCCGAAGAACCTCGTGCACTGCGTATGCGAGAACGGCACCTACGAGACCAACGGCGGTGTCCCCATCCCGCGCCACGAGAGCTTCACTTTCACCGGCGTCGCCCGCGAGGCCGGCTACGTGAACACCTACACCATCGACGACCTGGAGGACTGGGACCGGAACCTCGACGCCATCCTCAAGGAAGACGGCCCCATCATGGTGGACCTCAAGGTGGAGCCGGGCGAAGACTACCCCGAGAACTTCCCCCGCCTCTACAACACCGAGTACCGCGACCGCTTCGCCAAGGCGCTGGCGGAGTCGTAAAGAGGTGGCGGGGTCCTACGCCTCCGGATTGATCACATTGACCGGCGCGCCTTCGGTGAACGCGACCACGTTGGCGAACGCGGCCTGGTAACGCTGGTACAAAATCCGGTCCACCGCGTAGCCGCGGTGCGACGCCAGGATGACGTTGTCGAAGCGCCGCAAGGGGTGGTCCGGAGGCAGCGGCTCCTCATCGTAGACGTCCAGACCCACCCCGCCGGGGCGCCCGCGCCCCAGTGACTCGACCAGCGCTTCCTCCGAGATGATCGGCCCGCGCGCGGTGTTGATGAGCAGCGCGCCCGGCTTCATGCGCTCCAGCGCGCGCTGGCCGATGAGCCCGCGGGTCTCGGCGTTCAGGCGGCAGTTCACCGACACGACGTCCGACTCTTCGAGCAGCGCGTCCAGTGACACCCTCCGCGCCCCCGCCTCCACGGCGCGCTCGTCGGTCAGGGTCTTGCCCGTGGCCAGCACCTTCATGCTGAAGGCGCCCGCGATGCGCGCCACCTTGCCGCCGATGCGGCCCAACCCGATGACGCCCATGGTCCGTCCCTCCAGCAACAGCCCCACCGACGGCGGCCACCCGCCTTCGCGCATGCCCTGGCTCACCGAGGGAATCTGCCGCGCCAGCGCCAGCAGCAGCGCGAAGGTCAGCTCCACCGTGGACGCGCCCGAGTCGTTGGGAGTGCACGACACCGGGATGCCCCGGCGCGTGGCCTCGGCCACGTCCAGGTGCGGGATGCCGCGGCCGATCTGCGAAATGAAGCGCAGCGACGGCGCCAGCGCGAACTCGCGCTCCCGGAACGGCGAGCGCTCGCGCATGAGCACCACCGCGTGGGCGTCGCCCACCGCAGCCGCCCACTCCTCGTCCGTGGTGAGCTTGCGCTCCACCACCCGGACGTCGGCCACGGCCGAAGCCTCCTGGTAGGCCGGAACCGTCGTCGAGAACTTTTCGTAGTCGTCCAGCACCACCACGCGGAAACGATCGTCTTGCATGAAACCTCCCGTCGCGAACTCGTTGCCCTTCTCGTATCAATCGGCAACACTCTTGGCTAGCGAGATGGGAAACGGAGGAAATTCCATGAGCCAATTGACCGAAGAGAAGTGCGTTGCGTGTCGGGCGGATGCGCCGGTGGTGACGTCGCAGGAAATCCAGGAACTCAAGCCGCACATGCCCGACTGGGCCATGATCGAAGAGGACGGCATTCCCAAGCTCGACCGGCTGTTCAAGTTCAGGAACTTCGCCCAGGCGCTCGCGTTCACGGCCGCGGTGGGCGACATCGCCGAGGAGGAAGGGCACCACCCGAGGATCGTCACCGAATGGGGCCGCGTGCGCGTTACCTGGTGGACCCACAAGATCCGCAACCTGCACCGAAACGACTTCATCATGGCGGCCAAGACCGACGGTGTCTACGACGAAGCCGGGTGATCGACTACACCGGTCTCCGCGCCGTCCGGCGGTCGGGACTCGCTCACCCCGCGCGCTCTTCCCCCGATTGACACGCGGCAACGTCTTGCCGTATTGACTGGGCTACCAACGCCCGTTCGTGGAGGTAACGCACATGGCAGACTATCCCATCCTGGATGCCGACTCGCACATCCGCGAGACCATCGACGACTACCGCTCGCGTGTACCCGAGGTGTACCAACGCATCCGCCAGGGGTTCTTCCCCAGCGATACCTGGGACCGCTTTCTCGGCCGCATGGGCAAGCAGACCATCGGTACGAACGGATACGTAGCGGACATGGACGTGGAGGGCATCAACCTCAGCGTCACCTACCCGACCATGGGGCTGAGCCTGAGCCTCGTGCCCCAGAGCGATCTCCAGAAGGCGCTGGCGCGCGCATGGAACGACTACATCGGCGAGGTCCAGCAGCAGAACCCGCGCATGAAGGGCATCGCCACGGTGTCCCTGAAGGACGTGCCCGCCGCGGTCGAAGAGCTGAACCGCGCCGTGAACAAGTGGCACCACCCGGGCGTGATGCTCCACACCCATGGCCACAAGAAGAACCTCGGCGCCGAGGAGTTCTGGCCCATCTACGCCGAGGCCGAGCGCCTGGGCGTCCCGGTGTGCTTCCACGGCAACTCCTGGGGCGCCGAGGGACAGGAGCGCTGGGAGTGCTTCCTCCAGGCCCACACCGTCAGCTTCTCCTTCGAGATCATGCAGGCCTTCCTGGGCATCACCACCTGCGGGGTGCTGGAGCGCTATCCCAAGCTCAAGGTAGGTTTCTTCGAGGCGGGATGCGGCTGGCTACCCTACTGGCTCGACCGCATCGACGAGCACTACGAGCGCCGCAGCGAGGAAGCGCCGCTGCTCAAGGGCAAGCCCAGCGACTACGTGAAGAGCGGCCGGGTGTACGTGAGCTTCGACCCCGACGACGCCATGCTGCCCTACTGCATGGACCGCTACGGCGACGACATGTGGCTGTTCGCCGCCGACTACCCGCACTGGGACACCATCTGGCCCAACGCCACCAAGGAGGTGCGCGAGCGCACCGACATCTCCGAGGACCAGAAGCGGAAGGTCTTCTTCGACAACTGCAACCGGTTCTACAGTCTCGGACTGGAAGCGTAGCGGAGGCGCCGGGTCTACAACCCCAGCTCCTCCGCCACGGCCTCTCCCACCGCCGTGCCCTTGAAGAAGTCGGGGTTGTTGCGCGTGTGCAGGCGCGCGGCGTTGGTGAAGGTGAACTCGCGGAAGTCCTGCTCGGTCACGTGGCCCTTCTCCACCATCTCGTGGGCCTCGGGAATGACTTCCTTGAAGTCGGGCACGTCGAAGTGCGTGAAGTCCGAGCTGAAGACCGGCTGGAGGCGCACGCCCATGCGCGGGTCGAACGCCCACATGGTGGCGCGGTCGTCGGCCTCGCAGCCGAAGAAGAAGTTCGTGGCGAACACCGCTTCGACGTCCTCCTCGGACTGGATCCCCGCGGCCTCGAAATCGTCCACTACGTGCTCGGGCCTGGATAGCTCTTCGACGCTGCAGTTGGGCCGGAAGGCGTCGAGGTTGTTCATGAGGGCGTCGGCGTTGGCTTTGAGCCGCTCGTCACCATAGCGCTCGATGAACCCCTTCAACTCCTCGACGTCGGTGTCGGCGGGGTACTGCAACCCGGCGCGGCGGCGCTTCTCCCAGTGCTCGATGAGATCGAAGCACATCTGGCAGGCCCAGCTTATGCCGCCTTCCATGAACCCGAAATTGAGGCTCGGGTAGCGGTTCACCAAGCCGCCGAGGAAGACGCCGCGGGCGAAGGCGTGGTTCGACTCGGCGAAGTGGCCCACGTGGTTGAAGGTGAAGTTGCTGATGGAGGCGCGGTCGTGCCAGCGGCCGCTGCCCGAGTGCTGGGTCACGGCCACGCCCAGCTCGACACAGCGGCGCCACACGGGCTCGTAGTCGTAGGGGCTGTCCAGGGCGATGTTGTCGCAGTACCAGGCGGCCTTGCGCGGATCGATGCCCTCGGCAGCCCCCGGGATCTTCCGCTCCTGGTTGCCTCGCATCATGATGGCCCGGTAGCCGCGCTGCACCACCGCGTACTCCAGCTCTTCCAGGGCTTCGTCCGGGTTGTGCGCCGGGATGATGGCCACCGGACAGAAGCGCTCGGGGTACGGCCCGAACATGTCGGCCGTCATCATGTTGTAGGCGCGCACCCCGGCCCGGTGCAGGTCGTCGTCCTGAATGCCGTTCACGCTCAGTCCGAAGCTCGGATAGATCATCGCGAAGTCGATGCCGAGTTCGGGAAGCCGCTCGTTCAGCAGACCCGGCAGGAGGCCCGTGGCCTTGTCGAGGGTATCCGCGGTGACGCCCCACCAGATGGTGCGGCGCATGCGGTGGTGCTGGCGCTCCTGCGGAGTCGCCCGGTACCAGGACTGGTTCCGGCGCCAGAGGTCCTTGATCTGGTCGACGGCTCCGGGGCCGCCGGCTTCGCTCAGGTATTCCAGGAAGACCGGGATCGGCTCGATCCAATGTCCGTCGCCGTCGATCACCGGGTGCTTCAGGCCGTCGTGAATCCTTTGCGCTTCGCTTGCCATGGTCGGGCTCCTGTCGTTGTGGAAGGTCGAACGATCACGCGACAACCTACCACACTACCCGGCCGCGTGCACCGTTTCAGCGCCTGGACCTTCTCCGGGACTTGGTCGCGGCCTTCCGTTGAGAGGCGTGCAGCTCTTCGTTCACGGCTCCCTGGACCAGCTCGGCCTGCCAACGCAACAGGCCCGAACACGCCATGGTTTCGTCCTCGGACCGCGGGCGGGTTCGGGCGATGTTTTCGAGGGCGGCCTTGGGCGCCAAGGTCCATGGAGCGATCCCCAACCCGGTGGCGATCCGGGCGCACTCGGTGCGCAACGCGTCGAACTCCCTGTCGTTGAAATTCGGAACGTCGGGGCGCGCGGCGCGCCGGGGCTCCGGCCACTCGCTCTCCGCCATGGTCGCGGCCCGATGGAGCGCATGCCCGAGCGCCCTCCGGCGCGAGCCGACGATGTCGCGCGGCAATTTCGGACCTTGGTCCAGCGCCACGCCCGGATGCGCGTCGGCCCATTCCACCAGCTCCAGTATCCGCTGATTCTGGAGCACCTTGAAGGACGGCCGGTTGACGCGCCGGGCCAACGTGTCGCGCCAATGCCAGATCTCCCGCAGATAGGCCAGTTGGCGACGCGACAGGCGCCCCGCGCCCTTGATGCGCCAGATGTCCTCCGGATCGCGGGCACGGTCCTGTCCTGCGGCCTCCACCATCGCGCGGCAGCTCTCCCGATGCCATGCCACCCGCTCCCAGTGGAGCAGCTCCCCGTGCAGGCGCTCGGCAAGGGCTTCCAGATAGCGCGTGTCGTTGACCGCGTAGCGCAACTGCGTTTCGCTGAGGGGCCGGCGAGACCAGTCCGATTTCTGCGAATCCTTGACGAGCGCGATGTCCAGGAGTTGCTCGACAAGGGAGGCCAGCCCGATCTGTTCGATACCGAGCAGTTGCGCCGCGATCATCGTGTCGAAGACCTCCCCGCGGGGCCTGAAGCCCTTCCAGGCGCGCAGAAGCCGCAGGTCGTAGTCGGCGCCGTGCAGGATCAGCCGCTTGTCCGACAGGACCTCGACGAAACCGGCCAGGTCCAAATCCGACAAGGGATCGACGACGAAGTGCGCGTCCCCGACGGTTAGCTGAATCAGGCAGACCTTTTCCGCGTAGTTGTGCAGGCTGTCCGCCTCGGTATCCAGCGCCACCGACCGCGTCGCGCGGAGGCGCTGCATCAACTGCTCCAACGCTCCGGGCTCACGGACGTAGACGTAGTCCGCGGACTCTCCCTTGCGCGCACCTCTTGCTTCGGCAACATCGATTTTGTCATCAAACTTCTCAGGCACGGGTCTGTTCTTCCCCCTCCGCTCCACTCAACTTTATCATTAATTCAACAATTGAGCATCGCAATTTATGAAATTTTGTGCAGTGTCGGTTCAGTTTTTGTTCACTATGGTTTCACGGTCCGTCGAACGGACGAACGAGCACCGCGGCGGGGTTCGCCCGAGCGAGACCGACATTGCGCGCGGACGGCTGTACAGATACGCTGATGCCATTGAACGGCTTGGTTCCCGACCCGTGAAGTCCCTGTCCGCACACACCGACGCCGACCTGCTGGACCGCGCCCGCGCCATCCATGCGCGTATCCTGACCTTGGACACGCACGTCGACATTCCGCCCGATTTCGGCACCGAGACCTATGACCCCAGGGAGGCGAAGAGAGGACGGGGGCAGATCGACCTGGTGGGGATGGAGCAAGGCGGGTTGGACGCGGTGTTCTTCATCGTCTACGTGGGGCAAGGGGAACGCAACGCGGCGGACTATGCCAGGGCCATGGCGGACGCCTTCGCCAAGTTCGCGGCCATCCGCCGGATGACCGACGTGCAGTATCCCGAGGCCATCGCCCTGGCGCGCTCGGCTGCGGACGTGCGCCGCATTCACGGCCAAGGGAGGCTTGCGGCGCTCATCGGCATCGAGAACGGCCATGCCCTCGGGCGCGACCTGCGCCTCCTCGACACCTACCACGGCTTCGGCGCGCGCTACCTGGGCCTGCTGCACAACGGCCACAACGACCTCGGCGACTCGGCCGTGCCCTACCCGCGTTTCAAGGACGCACCCGCCGAGCACGGCGGCCTG
Organism: Deltaproteobacteria bacterium; assembly: GCA_028818775.1. Classification (NCBI taxonomy): domain Bacteria; kingdom Pseudomonadati; phylum Myxococcota; class Myxococcia; species Deltaproteobacteria bacterium. The sequence continues at coordinate 33,172 of JAPPNE010000058.1, forward strand.
ACGGACTTCGGCCGCGCCTCGGTCGCGCGCGCCAACGACCTGGGCATCATGGTGGATGTCTCCCACGCGGCCATGACCACGGCGCTGGACGCCATCCGCGCCTCCCGCGCGCCCGTGATCGCGTCCCACTCCAGTGTCAAGGGCGTCTACGACCATCCGCGGAACCTGTCCGACGAGGCGCTGGCGGCCATCCGCGACAACGGCGGCGTCGCCCAGATGGTGGCCTTCGATGCGTATCTGCGGCCCGTGTCCGGCGAGCGGCAGTCGGCGCTCCGTGGCCTCAGGACCGCGATGGGCATCAAGGGCTTCGCCGACTTCCAACGGTTGAGCGACGAGAAGCGCGACGAATGGCACACCCGCCGGCAGGAGATCGACCTCAAGTGGCCCAAGGCGTCCGTTAGAGATTTCGCCGACCACATCGACTACGCGGTCAACCTGGCGGGCATCGACCACGTCGGCATCGCGTCGGACTTCAACGGCGGCGGCGGCATCGCCGGCTGGGACAACGCACGCGACACCCTCAACGTCACCGTCGAACTGGTGCGCCGGGGTTACGGCGAGGATCAAATCGCCCTGCTGTGGGGCGGCAACCTGTTGCGGGTGATGGAGGCGGTGGAGGCGTTTTCAATACGTTGAGGGCCACCGCGCTGCCGCATCATCCGAATCACGCTTTGGCCACACGGCTCAGGGCTTCACGGGCAGTCACGACAGGAATACCTTCCACCACTCCAAGCGCGAGCAAGTGTTTCTTGTCGCCAGTGACGAGCAGGTCGGCCTTTCCGTCGATTGCGGTAGCCAGAATAGGGTTGTCGTCGGGATCGGCGGACAAGTCCACTACAGGAAGTTCGCGCTGGACAACGGCCCTTGCGCCGATGTTCTCGACGATCGCGGCAGCTTCGTCGGCGTCGACGAACCGACGAAGACGAGGCCGGGCAAGAACTTGGGCCATCTCGCTCAATTGCGCAAGCGAGGTGACGAGTTCGATCTCGCCACGCAGCCACGCCTGGTACAGCAAATCGGGCGGAGTGCCCTTGGTGATGAGGGCGCTGATGAGGATGTTGGTGTCAAGAACGATCCGCACGTCTAGCCGCCACCTCGTCATCAATCAGGTTAAGAATCGCTCGCTGGTCACACGCAGCATTGCGGTCCTTGACCTGATCGACGGTAAGGTCCAGAACGCGACGGCGCACAGCTTCGTCGACGAACCGGGACAGATCGCCCTTCTTGCCGCCGTTGCGCGCGAGAAAGGTGCGGACCACCCTGTCCGTCTCTTCAGGAATGGAGAGGTTCCAACGAGTCATACTTCAATTCCCCAGTTAGACATATAAACATCTACGCGTTTATACGTCCACCGTATCCCGAGTCAGCCCGTCCGGTCAACGTCACCTCAGGGAGGCCATTCCCGAAGTCTTGACTTATATGTTTCTACATGTATTTTGATTGAAACAATAAAGTCAAAGACGTGACGGCTATAAGCCGATCCAGACACCGAATGGAGTCCCGCATGGACCAGGTACAAGTGAAGGCGGTCAAACCAGTGGTGCAGTTCATCGAACGGCTGCAACAGACCGGTGGGTTGAAGGGAACCGACATCGCGAATTTCACCGGCGTTTCCAAAGCGACCGTGTCCCGCTGGACGACCGGTCGGAAGTCGCCGCATCCGAACACACAACTCATCATCTCCGATTTGTCCTATGTGGTGCTGCGGCTCAGCGAGTACTACAGCCGGGAAGAGGTACGTGTCTGGCTCTACGCGCGCCATCCGCAGTTGGACGGGGAGCGGGCCATCGACCTTGTACGTGGCGAGCGGACCGAGGAAGTGATCGCGATCCTCGATCGCCTCGACGCGGATGCGTACATCTAAGCGCGGTGCAAGGGAACATCTCTCAAACCCGTCGTCGCATACGCGATCAGCAGTTGCTCGATACGCTGGAATCCGTCGAGCTGGCTCCCTATTCGGAAACGGTGTGGCGGTCGGTCCGAGAGGGCCACGATCCGCTTGCCTGCTGGCGGTCCGGCGGCCGCTGGGACGACGGGACGCTCGACGTGCTTTATACCTCGGAAACGCGCGAGGCCGCCGTCGCCGAGCGACGGTTTCATCTCTATCAGGGCCAACCCATTCCGCCTTCCAGGGTCCGATATGAACTATACGAACTCACCGTATCTCTTGAAGCGGTCATGCGCTTCCCCGATCTTGAAGCACTGTCTTCCATCGGGTTCGATACGGCGCGCTACGGCCAATTGAGCTATCTTGAGCGGGAAAAGGAGTATCCCCGTTCTCAGGAGGTGGCCGAGACTTGTGCGTTCCTGGGCGCTGACGGACTGTTGGTCCCGAGCGCTCGCGTCCCGGCGTCGAGCAATTTGATCGTCTTCTGCGAACAGGAGACGCAGATCGTGAAGGAAATCGTCCGGAACCACGGGGTGGTCGATTTCAGTTGAACTGTGGTCGCCCCCCGATCGGCGGGCGTTCATAGAAGGGGAGCCGCTGGCAGACCAGCGGGACAAGGCCGTCTATCCGTCCGAACCGCGCCTGCGCAACTCGAACGGCGGCTCTTCCCCCGCCAGCAGCCGCCGGATGTTCTCCCGGTGGCGCACCACCACCAGGAATCCGATGACGAGGCTCATCCAGAACGTTTCCACCGGATAGGACAGCGCCCAGGCAGCGACCGGACCTGCCGCGGCCGCGGCCATGGAAGCCGGGGAGACCCGCCGGCTGGCCAGGACCGCCAGGGCGAACGCCCCAAGCAGGGCCAGGAGGCCCAGGGGCATGACTCCCAGGTAGACGCCGGCGGCGGTGGCCACGCCCTTGCCTCCCTTGAATCCCAGGAACACCGGGTAGAGATGGCCCGCGAACGCGGCCAGACCGGCGGATGCGGCCGCGGCCGGGCCGAGGTCCAGCAGGTGTGCCGCCAGCACGGGGAGGAAACCCTTGGCGACATCGGCCAGCAGCGTGACGAGGCCCTTCTTCCAACCCAGGGTCCGGGCCACGTTGGTGGCGCCGATGTTGCCGCTCCCGGCGCTGCGCACGTCCACGCCCGAGGAGGATCCCACCAGAAAGCCCGCGGGGATCGATCCCAGGAGATAGGACAGTATTGTCAGGATGATCGCAGCCGCCATGGCATCGGATCGGGTCGGACAAAAAAAGGGAGGAAGCCCCAAGGCCTCCTCCCTCCGTCAAAAGGCCTCTATCCTACGCGGCGGGCTTGACGTAGACGTTGGGATCCATGCGCGACTCGGCTCCCAGCCTGGTCATGTCCGACTCGAACATCTCGCGGATGTACGCCGGCTGGTCGTAGTACTCGATCTGGTTGCCGCCGGACTTCACGTCCTTGTCGACCTTGGAGATGTCTCCGTAGCCCTCGCCCATGCTGTGCTTGATGCCGCCGAAACGCAAGGGCAGATAGCGCGCGCCGGTGGGGCCGAGGTTGAAGTGCTGGTGGAACATCATCTCCGGCGGCACGAACACGCTGCCGTCCTGCCAGTCGTAGCGCTTGGGCTCCTCGCCTTCCCACCAGAACAACGAGAAACCCTGCCCCTTGATGATGATGACGTTGAAGCCCGGCCCGTGGCGGTGGGCCTTCTTGTAGGTCCCCACGGGGAACTCGGAGATGTGCGCCGCCATGGTGCCGTCGCACATTTCGAGAAAGACGTTCTTGCCGCCCGCGCCCCGCTCCTTCCACTCCTGGAGGTTGAAAGTGCGGGTGTCGGCGATGAAGTTGGTCTCCCAGATCCGGCCGGGATGCTGCGTGCCCTGGCTGGAGAAAAAGTCCGGCCGCCCGTCGAAGCGGTCCCGGAAGTCGTAGGGCGTGTTGAAGATAAAGTCGTCGTTGTGGAACAGGCTGAAGACGATGGGCATGTTGTTGACCGAGAACAGCCGCGCCGGCTTGTCGCCCTGGCCGTTGAAGTGCTGGTGATGCACGTTCAACGGGACCGAAATGAGGCTCCCTTCCTGCCACTCGAAGGTCTGCTTGGCGCCGTTGTCGTTCCAGATGGTGGTGGCGCCGCGGCCCTGCACCACCAGGATCAGCTCCTCGTAGAGGTGGCGCATGGGGTTCAGGCTCTTGCCCGGCGCGATCTCGACGATGTAGGCGCCGGTGGCGTCGCCCGCTCCCTCCATGTTGAAGAGCGTCCCGTCACCGCCCATGCGGTCCCACCACTTGAGCGGCACCTCCTTCAGGTCCTTGATGAAGAACGTGTCGACAACGTCCACTCCCTCGCCCTTCTGCCACTTGTAGAAGAAGGGGATGTTGTCCATCGTGGTTTCGATCTCTTCAGCGGGCTTGGCCATGGGCTCCTCCGAATCTCAAGAAAATTCAAGGGGTAACTCTTACATGAGGTGTGTCGAAAAAACAACAACCGTCACGCCGCCAACCCGCTACGGGCCGCGGATCCTCTTGACATGCAACAAATACTAATTCATTTATGAATTAGTATTTGCTTGAAATCAGACGATGAAAATTCCACAAACCCCGCCGAGCCTCGCGGAGATACTGAAGGAACCCGACCAGATAATGCGGATCGTCACGCACGAAGGGATCGGTCCGTCGCAGGGGAAGCAGTATCGGCACTGGGAAAACCTCAGGCGCATCCAGCCTCCGACCGGACTGTCTTCCGAAGAATGGTGGGCGGCGGTGAAATTGGCCCGTAGCCAGACACGCAGGACCATTCCTCTGAAGGACACGAACGGGAACGCCTTTGGCTACTGCCTCGCGGATCCCGTGCTCGAATCCCTGTATGAAATCGACCGGAACGTAAGCGGGAGAATCACGACAACCGACCAGCTCCTGAATCCACAAACAAGGGACCGCTACGTCGTGAGTTCCCTGATCGAAGAGGCCATCACCTCAAGCCAGCTTGAAGGGGCGTCCACAACGCGCGACGCTGCGAAGCAAATGATTCGCTCCGGCCGAAATCCGATGAATCGAAGCGAGATGATGATCCTCAACAACTACCGGGCGATCCAGCAGGTCAAGGAACTCACCGCCCAGCCGCTCACCCCTGAGATCGTGTTCACGATCCACGGGACACTGGTCGAAGGGACCCTTGAGGAAGGCCAGACCGGCCACCACCTGCGGAAACCTGGGGACGGTGTCGCCGTCTACCACGACGGGGACGGAACCCTGCTCCATACTCCACCGCCCGCGCGGGAAATCGCCCGTCGAATGGCCGCCATGTGTAGTTTCGCGAACAAGACCCCGACCGACACCTTTCTGCATCCCATCCTCAAGGCGATCATCCTGCATTTCTGGCTTGCCTACGACCATCCGTTCGTCGACGGCAACGGCCGGACCGCCAGGGCCTTGTTCTACTGGTCGGTACTCTCACAGGATTTCTGGATGTTCGAGTTTCTTTCAATTTCGGCCGTCATTCGGAGATCGCCCACCAGGTATGCCAAGTCGTTCCTCTACACCGAGACCGACGAGAACGATCTGACCTACTTTCTCCTGGCCCAGCTTCAAGTCATCCGGCAGGCGATCAAGGCCTTGTACGCGTACCTCGACAAGAAAGCCCTGGAAATTCAAAGCATCGAGAAGATTCTTCAAGCCCACGTCTCGATCAACCACCGGCAACTGGCGCTGCTCGGGCATGCCCTCCGGCACCCAGGGGCACGCTATACGATAGACACACACAAGAAGACTCACCGAGTCACCTATCAGACGGCACGGACCGACCTTCTCGATCTTGCCTCACGGAACCTGCTCGTCAGGACGAAGACCGGGCAGTATTTCACCTTCACCGCGCCCGCGGACTTGGCGAAGCGGCTGAAGGTCCTGTGATCAATTACTAATTTGCAGATGAATTAGTAGCAATTAGTATCTGGAAGGGCACGCGGTCTTCCATACCCTTGTTTGACACCCCGGATTCGGCTTCCCTATAGTCAGTGTCTTCACGACATCGTAATTCTTGCCCCCAGGGAGCTCACCAATGTGGATCAACGAACCGCGGGCCAAGCGGGTGCTGGCCGCTCATGACCTCGACGGCCTGCTGGCCGCCAGCAACATTCCCAACGTCTTCTACCTGAGCGGCGTATGGCGGAGGCAGGACATCGCCGCCATCGTCACCCGGGACGCGGTGACCGCGCCCTGGATCGTGATTCCCCGGGGCGAGGTGGACTACATGGTGGACACGGTGCCGCCGGCCGGCGTGGTCACCTACGGCACCTTCTTCCGCGTGATGGAGGACAACGGGCCGTTGACCCCTCGCGAGCAACGCATCCGCGAGCTGGGCATCGACCCGGAGCCGGTGGCCAACTTCTTCGAGGGCCTCGTGCGCACGCTGGAGAACGCGGGCCTTGACCGGAGCCGGCTCGGCTACGACGAACGAGGCCTGGACCCGGCGCTGGCGGAACGCCTTCGGGAACGGTTCCCGCACCTGGAGCTGGTGCCGGCCATGGCCGTGTTCCGCGAGATCCGCATGGTCAAGAGCGCGGCCGAGATCGAGCGCATGACCGAGGCGGTGCGCATCACCGAGCAGTCCATCTACGAGGCCGCCCACGAGGCGCGCGAGGGCATGACCGAAGCGGAGATGTGCCTGGCCTTCGACCTGGGACAGGTGCGGCGCGGCGCCGAGCCCAACATGAACCACGTGGGCTTCGGCCGGAGCGCGGCCCTGGGCATGACCAACGTTCCCGAAGACACCCTCAAGGTCGGCGACATGATCCGCTTCGACGTGGGATGCCTCTACAAGGGCTACCTCACCGACATGTCGCGTACCTTTTCGTTCGGTCCGCCGGACGAGAAATTCTCGTTATATTACAACGCGATACTCAAAGGCCAAGATCTGGCCCTCAGCCTCGTCAAGCCGGGCAAGGTCGCCTCGGAGATCTTCAACGAGACGGTCGCCGAAGTTCGCGAAACCGGCATCCCGCACTACGGCCGCCAGCACGTGGGACACGGCATCGGCCTGGGCCTCGGCGGCTACGACCGGCCCACCATCGCGCCCAGCGACGACACCCCGCTGGAGGCGGACATGGTGCTGTGCATCGAGACCCCCTACTACGAGATGGGCTGGGGCAGCGTGCAGGTGGAGGACATGATCGTGGTCACCGAGGACGGCTACCGCCGCCTCACTTCGGTGCCCCGGCACCTCCAGGTGCTGGAGCCGCGTTCGTGACCGTGTGCCCCGCCCCAGCGTAGTCCCGCATGAGCCACCTCACCGGCCTCACGTGCATCCGTTGCGGCGCGTCCTTTGGCATCGAGCCCCGTTTCGACGGGTGTCCTGAATGCCGGGCGCAGGCGCCTGCCAACCTGACGCCCCGCTACGACCTCGACGCCGCCGCCCGGACCCTCTCCGTCGAGTCGCTCGGGGACCGGCCTTCGGACATGCGGCGCTACCGCGAGCTGCTCCCTCCAGATGTCCAGGACGCCGCCACTCTGCGCGAGGGCGGGACGCCGCTGCTGTACTGCGAGCGCTATGGCCGGCGGCTCGGACTCGAACGGCTCTTCGTCAAGGACGAGTCCCGGAACCCCTCGGGCTCCTTCAAGGACCGGCTGGCGTTCACCGCCTTGGCCATGGCCGGGCGTTTCGGCGCCCGGGCGGTGGGGGTCAGCTCCACCGGCAACGCCGGCGCCGCGGCCGCGTCCTATGCCGCCCGCGCCGGGCTCCCCTGCATCGTGCTCACCGTCCAGGGCGCGGCCTCCGCCATCGTCACCCAGATGCAGGCCTACGGCGCCATGGTGGTGGCCACCCGCACCAAGGCCGCCCGCTGGAAGCTCCTGCAAACCGGGGTGTCGGAGTGGGGCTGGTATCCGACCTCGCCCTACTTCGGCCCGCCGGTGGGCAGCAACCCCTACGGCGTGGACGGCTACAAGACCATCGCCTACGAGGTGTGCGAGCAACTGGACTGGGAGCCGCCCGACTGGTGCGTGCTGCCGGTGGCCTACGGCGACGCGCTGTTCGGCATGTGGAAGGGCTTCGAGGAGCTTGCCGCCTTGGGCTTCATCCGCAAGACCCCGCGCATGGTGGCCGGCGAGATGGCCGGCTGTCTGTTGGCGGCGCTGACCTCCGGCGACGACGCCATCCCCGAAATCGCGGCGCCGTCCCCCTACGTGGCCGGCTCCATAAGCGTGAACCAGAGCACGTACCAAGCACTGTACGCCTTGCGCGCATCCGGCGGCACCGCACGTGTAGCGCGGAATGACGAACTGCTGAGACTGCAACGGGATGTCGCGGCCGACGAAGGCATCTACGCCGAGCCCTCATCCCTGGCCGCCCTTGCCGCGTTGCACCGGCTGTGCGAAGAAGGCCGCATCGCCCGGAACGACACGGTGATGGTGCTGAATACCGCCAGCGGCCTCAAGGACACCGCCGCCACCGCCGCGGCCGCACCCGAGATCCCCACCGTGGACGGCGACACAGCGCAATTCCTGGAGACATTGAATGATGCCTACGGCTATCGCGCGGAGGACTAAGGCAACTTCATATGAAATTCAGCATCCAACTCCCTACCTGCACCGAGGGCCTCGTCAACCCGGTGCCTTTCGTGGAACCCGCAGAGTTCGTGCACATGGCCCAGGAAGCCGAGCGGCTGGGGTACGACGCGGTCTGGGGCAACGATCACATCACCCCCGCGGCCTACGCGCGGCAGAAGTGGTCGGAGCCGCCGAACTTCTACGAGGTGCTGGTGACTCTGGCCGCGGTGGGCGCCCGCACCACGCGCATCCGGCTAGGCACCGCCGTGCTGGTGCTGCCGCTGCGCGACCCGGTGCTGCTGGCCAAGCAGGTGAGCACGCTGGACCGGTTCACGGGCGGCCGGGTGATCCTGGGCACCGGCATCGGCGCCTACCGCGAGGAGTTCGACGCCCAGTGGCCGAAGCGCAAGGCGGAGCGGCGCGGCGACCTGCTGGACGAGAGCCTGGAGGCGCTGCGGTGCCTGTTCCGGGACACGGACGCCACTTTCGAGGGCCGGCACATCGCCTTCCGTAACATCGCCATGCGCCCCAAGCCGGTGCAGGACCCTCTGCCCATCTTCGTGGGTGGTCACAACGAGGCCATGATCCGGCGCGCGGCCCAAGTCGGACAGGGATGGCTGCCCGGCTGGCGCCCCTTCGATCAGATCGTGGAGCGCGTGGCGCTGCTGCGCCGGCTCACCGAGGAGGCGGGACGGGAAACCGGGGCGGTGGAGGCCTGTTCCCAGTTCACCCTATGCATCGGCAAGACCGTGGAAGAGGCGCGCGCCCGCTACCGCAAGACGGGCATGGTGCAGCACCGCGTGTCTCTGGCGCACACCGGCCGCGACCCGGCCCTGGCCGAGACCCACAACCTCATCGGCAGCCCCGCCAGCATCCTGGAGCAGGTGGCGTTCCTGGAAAAGGCCGGCATCGACCACGTATGCGCATTGCAGTTCCCATCGGACACCGGCGCCGAGATGCTGGAGCAGATCCAGTGGCTGGCCGAAGAGGTAATGAAGCCGTTCAACAGCGGGTAACTAACTGATATACCTCCATTTCCTTACATCATTCCCGCGCAAGCGGGAATCCAGGAGCAGGGAGAGGAGACAGCTTCATGACCCAGACAAGAACCGCGGTAGGGTACCTGCTGCCCACGCGCGAAATCGTGATGGCGCAGGCGACCCCCGACTGCAACCGCATCATGGAATTGGCGGCGAGCGCCGAGACCCTGGGCTTCGACTCCATCTGGGTCGGGGACAGCATCCTGGCGCGGCCGCGGCTGGAGCCGTTGACCACCCTGGCCGCGGCCGCATCCCGCACCAACCGCGTGAAGCTCGGCACCGCCGTGCTGCTCCCGGCCCTGCGCCACCCCGTGGTGCTCGCCAACGAGGTCGCCAGCCTCGACCTCCTGTGCGGCGGCCGGCTCATCCTCGGCCTCGGCATCGCCGGCAACAACCGGCTCATCGAGCGCGAGTTCGCCGGCTGCGGCGTGGATTTCCGCCGCCGCATCGGCATCTTCGAGGAGGGCGTCACGCTCATGCGCCGCCTGTGGACCGAGGATGAGGTCACCTTCCACGGACGCCACTTCCAACTCGACGAGGTGCGCCTCGGGCTCCACCCGGCGCAGCCCTCCGGCATCCCGCTGTGGCTCGCCGGCAGCGTGGACAACGCGCTCCGCCGGGTGCTGCGGTTGGGCGACGGCTGGTTCCCGCTGCCCAATTCCCCGGAAAGCTTCGCCCGCAACTGGCATCGGATCGAATCCCTGGCGCAAGAAATGGAGCAGGACGCGTCCCGGCTCGCCCGCGCCGTCTACGTCACCGTCAACCTGAACGACGACACCGCCCAGGCCGAGCGCGAGATGCGCGCGTTCATGGAGGGTTATTACAAGGTGTCCTACGAGACCATGGTGGCCGTGCAACCCCCGTGCAACGGCCCGGCCGCCCGATGCATCGAATGGCTCCAGGCCTTCGTCGAGCGGGGCGCCGAAACCATCGTCGTGCGCTTCGGCAGCCCCGACCAGACCGCGCAGCAGGAACGCTTCGCCGCCGAGGTGCTGCCCGCGCTCCGCGCGGGGTGACGGGGAATTCTCCGCCAACGGCCCGTGCGGCATCCGCGGACCCCGCCTGCCGGGCCGGCCAAGCAAGATCCGAACGGCGGGGTTTCGGCCCGTAACAACGCCATCGGAAGGAACGCATGCCCGACATCCAGTTCGACCTCGGTTTCAGCTCGCGCACCGTCGCCGCCTACCCTCTCGCCCGGCGCATCGCCATCATCAAGAGCGCGGAGGCCCTGGGCTTCGACCGCCTTTGGCACTCCAACGAGAAGTTCGGCCGCGACATGGTGGCCAACATGACCCTGAGCGCCGCTCACACCGAGCGCATCGGCATTGGCGCCGCGGTGACCGACCCCTACAGCGTCCACCCCGCCCTCACCGCCGCCGCCATGGCCACGGTGGACGACATCTCCTCGGGCCGCGTCATCGTCGGCATCGGCGCCGGCGGTTCCGGCTTTCCCGCCATGGGCATCCAGCGGGAGCATCCGGTGGCCGCAACGGCCGACGCCATCGCCATCATGCGCGGCATGTGGGCCAACGAGCCCGCGACCGTGGACGGCAAGGTCGTGAGCGTGCGGAGCGGCGTCCTCGGGTTCAAGGCCCGCGCCGACATCCGCATCGTGATTGCCACCCGCGGCCCGGCGATGTTCCGCCTGGCCGGCCGGATCGCCGACGGCGCCATGATCGCCACCATGGCCACGCCCGAAGGCGTCGGCATCGCCCGGGACTTCGTGCGGCAAGGCGCGCAACAGGCCGGCCGCGACCCGGACGAGATCGAGATCATCTCGCGCGTCGATACCTGCGTCGACCGGGACCGCGACAAGGCCCGCGCCGGGGTCAAGCAGATGATCGCCTTCCTGTTGTGGAGCAGCTACCCCAACCGCGACTTCGTCGCCCAGTTGGGCATGGAGGTCCCCGCCGACCTCGAGGCTATGATCGCCAAGCGCGACTACGAGCTCATGTTCGAGGCCGGCCCCCTGGTCCCCGAGGAGTTCGTCGACGCCTTCGCCTGGGCCGGTACCCCCGAGGAAGTCGCCGCCAAGATCACGCGCATCGTCGAGATGGGCATCCGCCGCTTCGGCACCTGGGTGCTTGCCCCGCCGGGAGGCGGGATCGAGTCTGCGATTCGGCTCATCGCGGAGGAAGTGATGCCGCGGGCGCGGGCGGCCTTCTCATAGCCCCCGCAACGCCGCAAGGACCATCTCGACCAGAATCCGCGGCGGGCGGGTCAGGGGGTCGGTGGCCGGGATGCCGAGCTCGTCCTGGTACCGCGCAATGGCGGCGCTGACATCGGCGTCGGTCATGTTCTCGTGGTTGATGGTGAGGCCGATGACCTTTGTGTCGGAGAAGGTCTGGATGAGGTGGATCTCGTCGGCCGGTTCCGGCATCGGCATGTGTTCGAAGTCGGCACGATGGGGTCGCGCGGGCGCGTGCTGCAGCACGACGCCGTCGGGGCAGCAGCCGCGGAGGATCAAGGCCGAGGTCGGGTAGGCGGGGTGACTGAGCGCGCCTTGTCCTTCGACGATGATCACGTCGGGTTTCTCGGCTTCGAACGCTTCGATGATCGCCGCTTCCAGCTCGCCGGCGCAGAACTGGGAAGGAACGGCGTCGAGGGCGACCCCGTAGCGGGCGCCCTGGATCAGGCCGGTCTGGCCGGTGCCGATCATGACCGCCTTGATGCCACGGTCATTGAGTGCCCGGGTCAGGACGGTTGCGGTGGTGCGCTTGCCGACGGAGCAATCGGTGCCGAGAACGGCGATGCGCAAACAGGCGACCTCCGCGATACGGCCGCTGAAGGTTCGCAGGCTCTCCTTGGCGGGGGGCTTTCGGACATCGAGAATCCTTACGTTCCGTACGGCGCTTGCCGCCACGAACTCCGGGTCGTCGCTCAGGAACTCGTGAAGCCCGCTTACGATGTTCATTCCCAGGTCGATGGCCTCCAGCAGTATCCTCCGATCGCGGGACGACAACATGCCGCTCGCGGGCGCCATCCCGAAGATAAAGTAGTCGGGCGTGGCGCCGGCGCGCGCCAGTGCATCGGCCAGGTCACGGCAGACGGGAATTCCTTTCGGCAGCTCACCGAGCACGACGCCGGCATCGAGACCGGCCTTCTCGCTGTCGATGACCGAGAGGATTTCGTACAACTCGGAGTGACGGACGAGGCCGTTTGCGGTCTTTCCGTCGATGGCGCCGAAGTTCGCTTCGCAGTACACGATTGCCGTCGCGACTTCGGCCGGCGATTTTACGGTCCTATGAACGGCCAATGCGATATGTTCCCTTTCCCGCAAGGTTGAAATGAAAGCCGAGCGCTTCTCCGAGAGACCGGCCCCTGTAAACGCCGTAAAATCTAGGTCCAGGATAGGGGGGCGACCGTCCGGTCACAGTTTCTGCGGCGCAAGTTCTTAGGCCGCAGCCGCCATCCGCCCCCGCGCCCGTAACCACTCCCACCCGGTCAGGGCCACGCCCACCACCAGGCCGACGAGGTTCCACTCGAGCCATGGGGTAACCATGCCCAGGCTGGCGGCGAGGAAGAGAAGGCGGGTGATGGAATCGAGGTTCCTGAAGCAGTAGCCCTGCACGGCCATGCCCATGGCGATCATGCTCAGCACCGCGAAGACGATGGTCACGGTAACCTCCACGGCGCCTCCGATGGTGATGAGCGCGGAGTTGGCCACGAACGCGTAGGGGAGCACGAAGGCGGGCAGGGCCAGCTTCACGGCTTCGATGGACGTGGGCACCACCGGCGACTGGGCGATGGCCGCGGCGGCGTAGCTCGTGGGCGCGGTGGGCGGGGTGATGGCCGAGATGGCGCAGAAGAAGATCACGAACAGGTGCGCCTGGGGCACGATGGCGTCGGCGTCGAGACCCATGTTCCTGAGCATGACGACCAGTGCCGGGATGGCGATGCCCACCTGCACGATGTAGGCCGACGACAGCGGCAGGCCCATTCCGAGGATGATGGCGGTGATCATGACGAAGACCAGGGCCAGCAGGAGGTGCCCCCCCGCCAAATCCACGATGACCCCGGAGAACTTGATGGCGACGCCGGTGAGGTCGAAGATGCCCACCATGATGCCGGACGTGATAATGGCCACGGCCACCACGGTGGACTGGATGCCGCCCTGCACCAGAGCGTCCCAGATGTCCTTGAGGCCCATGCGCGTGGCCTTGCGGAACCAGCTCACGATCACGATGCCGACGATGCAGCGCACCACCGCGTAGCCGGGGCTGAACCCGGCCACCAGGAGATAGATCAGGATAATGAGCGGCAGCGCCAAGTGGCCCCGTTGTATGATGGCATTCTTGAGGCTCGGCAGCTCCTCCCGCGGCACCGTGGGGATATTCTCCTTGACCGCGTAGATGTGCACCATGATGCCCACGGCGAGGAAGTACAGCACCGCGGGGACCAGGATGTACTGCATCACGTTGACGTAGGGAATGCCGGTGTACTCCGACATGAGGAAGCCGGCGGACGCCATCACCGGGGGCATGATGAGGCCGCCGGTGGAAGCCGACGCTTCCACCGCGCCGGCCATGTAGTCCCTGAAGCCGATTTTCTTCATCATCGGGATGCTGAAGGAGCCGGTGATGACGGCGTTGGCCGTGCTGCTGCCCGAGATGGAGCCCATGAGGCCGCTGGACACCACCGCGATCTTGGCCGGCCCGCCCCGGAACCGCCCCGCCAGCGCGGTGGCGAACTCAATGGTGAACTGGCCGAAGCCCGACTTCTCGAGGAAGGCGCCGAAGACGATGAACAGGAAGATGAAGTTGGCCGAGATGTGGGTAGGCAGGCCGAACAGCCCGTCGGTGAGGAAGTACTGGTTGTCCGCCACCTCCGACGCCGAGTAACCCAGGTGGTTGAGAAAACCGGGCAGGTAAGGCCCCAGGAACGCGAACAGGAAAATGATCAAGGCCAACGCCGCCAGCGGCCAGCCGACGGCCCGGCGGCACGCCTCCAGCGTCAGCCCCACTGCACCGAACGCCAGCACGAACTGGAAGAAGGCGAAGTCCTCGGTGTAGCCGATGTGCTGGATGATCCACTCGTACTCGTAGAAGAGATAGCCCATGGAAACGAGCCACAGGCCGATGATGACGACGTCGTACCAGGGAAGCTTGCCGTCATCCGGCCGGCGGAACGCCGGGAAGCTCAGGAAGGTAATCACGACCATCAGCGTGACGTGGAGCACGCGATGCAGGTACGCTTCCGGTTGCCCGAAGAAGCCGGTGTAGATGTGGTAGGCCGAGGTCGCGAAAGCCACCAGGGTCAGGATGATCCCGGCGGGGCCTGTCAGTTTGCGCTCCATAGGACCGTTCTCTGCCGCGTGTCCGATGCGGCGCGGACACTCGGGCGTGCGCTCACGTCAGGTTTGGTTGGAGGTTGTGGAGGCGGAAAGGAGGGCCGGCGTCCGGGCCGGCCCTCCTTCGTGGGGGTCCGTCTAGTTGACGCCCTTCTCCTTCAGGTACTTGTCCAGGCCGGCGTGCCGCGGCGCGCCCACGTTGAGCGTGGCGTTGGACAGCTTGACCCGCTCGAAGGCCTTCACGGCTCCGGCGAAGTCGCCCAGGTTGTCGTAGACGTTCTTCACGAGCTTGTAGACGCGCTCCTCCGGAACGTCCTCGTTCGTGATGATGAGCAGGAAGGTCTGAACCGTGTTCACGTCGTTCTTCTGATCGTAGTTCTTCTTGTCCAGCGTGAACGGGACGACACCGGCATTGGCCGCGTTCATCTTCGCCACGTCCTCCTTGGAGAACGAGAGAATTCGGATCGGCGCGTGCGCCGCCAACTGGACGATGGGCGCGTAGTTCTCCTCGCCGGGTCCGAGGTAGGCGTCGATGTGGTTGTCCTTCATCTGGGCCACGGCGTCGTTGAAGCCGAGGTAGTTGACCTTGGAGAAGTCATCGTAGGTTATGCCGAGGGCGCCGAGCATCTGCTGGTTCAACGCCTGAAACGAGAACCGCTTGGGCATGACGTTGACTCTCTTGCCCTTCAGCTGCTGGTACGACGTCACGTCGGACTTGGCCCACACCAGCCAGAACAGGTAGTTGGGGTAAAGCACCGCGGCCACGCGCACCTTCTTCGCCTGCGCCTCCTTCCCCTTGAACATCTTCGCCCCCTTGAGGGCTTCCTGGATGCTCGTTGCGCTGGAGAGGCCGAAGCTCATCTTGCCGGCCATGACGTTCAGCAGGTTGGACGTACCGCCGCCGATCTCGACGGTCACCTTGTCGCCATCGTTCTTTTCGGCCAACCGCTGCACCACGGTCCCGATGGGATACCAGGAGCCGCCCGGCTTCGAGGCGCCGAACTTGTAGCTCTCCGCCAGCGCCGCCGGCGCGAGCGTCGCGACAAAAACAGCGACCAACGAAACTGCCAGAAACCTTTGAACTCGACTCATCGTGATCTCCTTTCGCTGCTCTTCCGGCACGCCGTGCGGGCGCGGGTGCCCGGACAATGGAAGTAGCGAAGCTACTTGCGTTGCCCCCAAATGTCAAGAACGATGGCACCGGGCGGAAGCGGAGGATTTTGAGCCCGGGAGGTGGACGGATATACACTGGTGGGGACAACCCGATCCCCAGAGGACGAGGCAACGAACATGACCATGACCCGACGGAATTTCATCCAGTCCCTGGGCGCCGTTGCCGGGGTCGAAGCGGTTTACCGGACCATGCAGGCCCTGGGCCTGTCGGGGGCCGGCGAGGCCCACGCGGCCATTCTCGACCTGCCTCCCGGCTCCGGCCGGGGGAAGAGCGTCGTCATTCTCGGAGCCGGCATCTCCGGCATGACTGCGGCCTACGAGCTGTCGAAGGCCGGTTACGACTGCACCATCCTGGAGGCCACCGGCCGCGCCGGCGGGCGCAACCTCACGGTGCGCGGCGGCGACGTGATCGAGGAGACCGGCGGCCGCCAACGCGTGGACTTCGACCGCGGCGACCACCTGTACGCGAACCTCGGCCCGGCGCGCATCCCCTATCACCATCGAGCGCTCCTCGGTTACTGCAAGGAGTTCGGCGTCGAGCTGGAAGTCTTCACCAACGACAACCGCGCGGCCCTCTTCCACAACCGGGAGCGCTTCGGCGGCAAGCCCCTGACGGCCCGCCAAGTCACGACCGACACCCGCGGCTACATCGCCGAACTCCTCGCCAAGGCGTTGGACCGAAACGCCCTGGACGGCCACCTGACGGGCGAGGACAAGGAGCGCATCCTGCAAATGCTGGTCTCGTACGGCGGCCTGGATGCGGACCGGCTCTACAAGGGCTCCAACCGTGCCGGCTACCGCGGCGCACAACTCCACGCGGGCCTCAAGGCCGGAGACCCGGAGTCCCCGCTGGACCTGAGCGAACTCCTCAAGGCGGACTTCTGGCAGTACAAGCTCCACTTCAGCCAGTTCCTCAATCAGAACCCGACGCTGTTCCAGCCCGCCGGCGGCATGGACGCCATCGCCAGGGCCTTCGAGCAACGCGTCCGTCCGCTCATTCGGTACAACAGCCCGGTCAAGGAGATCCGCAAGACCTCCGCGGGGGTTCGCGTGGTGACCGGACGGGAAGCCGTCGACGCCGACTTCGCCGTCTGCACGGTGCCCGCGCCCGTGCTGAAGGACATCCCCAACGATTTCTCGCCGGAGACCCGGGCGGTGATCGAATCGATCAAGTTCGTGTCCGCGGTGAAGGTGGCCTTCCAGAGCCGCCGCTTCTGGGAGGAGGACCACGCCATCTACGGCGGGATCTCGTGGACCGACCAGGACATCACCCAGATCTGGTATCCGCCCTACGGCTATCATCGGGACAAGGGGATCCTCGTCGGCGCCTACATCTGGGACGAAGAGCCCGGATTGCGCTTCAGCGCCATGACTCCGGCGGAGCGTCTGCGCGCCGCCGCCGCCGAGGGCGAAGGCATCCACCCCGGGTATACCGCCGAGATGGAGACCGGGGTCAGCCTGGCCTGGCTCAACGCGCCGTTCCAGAAGGGCGGCTGGCCGGGAGACCGCCACGCGTCGCCCGAGGCCCTTCAGAAACCCGACGGGGCCATCCACTTCGCCGGCGACCAGGTCACCGGCCTGCCTGGATGGCAGGAAGGCGCCGTGCTCGCGGCGCACCTGGCGGTGAATGCGATCCACGAGCGGGTTACGGCGGGGTGAGACGGGCGGGTGCATTCTTGACAACCCTGGGGTAATCGTCTAGGCAGCCCGAAGAAAGTCGTCCGCATCCAGAAAGTACCATCCACACGTATGAAACCCGCACCCTTCGAATATTTTTCCCCGGAAACCCTGGACGAGGCGGCCGGCCTGCTGGACGAGCACGGCGACGACGGCAAGGTCCTGGCGGGCGGCCAGAGCCTCATGCCGCTCATGAGCCTGCGGCTGGCGCGCCCTTCGGTGATCGTGGACCTCAACCGGGTATCCGGCCTCGACGGCGTCGGCGCCAACGGCGACGGCGGCCTTCACATCGGCGCGCTCACGCGCCAGCGGGCGCTGGAACGGGACGCCGACCTCCCCGCGCGGAACCCGCTGCTGGCTGCCGCGGTGCCGCTGATCGGCCATTTCCAGATCCGCAACCGCGGCACGGTGGGCGGCAGCCTGGTGCATGCCGATCCGGCGGCGGAACTGCCGGCGGTGACCGTGGCCCTGGGCGCCGAGTTCGTCCTCGCCAGCGCCGGCGGCGAACGGGTGGTGAGCGCGGACGACTTCTACCTGGGCTACATGGCCACGGCCATCGAAGCCAACGAGGTGCTCACCGGGATCCGCGTGCCGGCCTGGAAAGCAGGGCGCCTGTGGGCCATCGACGAGGTGTCCCGGCGCAAGGGCGACTTCGCCATGGTGGGCGTGGCCCTGTGGGCGGACATGGACGGCTCCACCTGCACGGACTCCCGCATCACCCTGTTCGGCGTCGGCGGCCGGCCCGTCCGGGTGGAGAAGGCCGAGCAGCGGCTCCAGGGCGCGGCCCTGGACGACGCCACCCTCAAGGAAGTCGAGCGCATCGTCTTCGAGGAACTGGAACCCGACTCCGACATCCACGCATCGGCGCTCTACCGCAAGGAGGTGGGCGGCGTGCTCACCCGGCGCGCGCTGCGCGCGGCCGCGGAACGAGCCACGGAGGGCGCATGAGCACCAAGAGCATCCTCAACCTGACGGTGAACGGCAAGGCGTACGAGAAGCTCGTGGAAGTGCGCATGACGCTGGCGGACTTCCTGCGCAACGAGCTGGACCTCACCGGCACCCACCTGGGCTGCGAGCACGGTGTGTGCGGCGCCTGCACGGTGATCATGAACGGCGAGGCGGTGCGCTCCTGCCTGTTGCTGGCGGTGCAGGCGGAAGGGGCGACCCTGGAGACCGTCGAGGGACTGGCGGACGGCGACCGGCTGCACCCCTTGCAGGCGGCGTTCCAGGACCGCCACGCGCTCCAGTGCGGCTTCTGCACTCCGGGTTTCCTCATGACCGCGTCGGCGTTCCTGAAGGAAAACTCCGACCCGACGGATGCCGAGATCCGCGAAGCCATCTCCGGCAACATCTGCCGCTGCACCGGCTACCAGCCCATCATCGAAGCCATCGCCCAGGCGGCCCCGGAGGTGGGCGGCAAGTCCGACACGGACTGACGCCCCCCACGACGTCCCGGAGCGAACGAGAGGCTCTCTGACATGGCGGAAACATACATCGGCGCTCCCATCAAGCGGCGCGAGGACGTGCGGTTCATCACCGGCACGGGCACCTACGTGGACGACATCAAGCTGCCCCACATGGTCCACGCCGCCATCCTCCGCAGCCCCCACGCCCACGCGCGCATCCGCGACATCGACACGAGCCGGGCCGAGGCCATGCCCGGAGTCGTTTCGGTCTTCACCCTGAAGGACATCGGCGAACTGGACGCCACGGTTCCCATCCGCATGTACAAGATCCCGGGGCTGGACAAGTACCTGCAGCCGTCGCTGGCGCGGGACGTGGTGCGTTACGTGGGCGAACCCGTGGCGGTGGCGGTGGCCGAGAGCCGCTACCTAGCCGAGGACGCGCTGGACGCCATCGACGTCGACTACGAGGTGCTCCAGGAAGTGATGGACGTACGCGAAGCCATGGAGGACAAAGTGCTGGTGCACGAAGACAACGGCACCAACCTGGCCGGCGTGCACCACGTCTCCATCGGCGACGCCGAAAAGGCGTTCGAGGAGGCCGACTACACCCGCCGGGAGGAGTTCCGGGTGCACCGCTTCACCGGCAACCCCATGGAGACCCGCGGCATCGTCGCCCACTTCGACCGCGGCAAGGGCGAGCTGCGAGTCTACGGCGCCACCAAGCTGCCGCACCTGAACCGCCAAACCATCGCCGCCTTCCTGCAACTGCCCGAGCACAAGTGCCACTTCGAGGAGAACGACGTCGGCGGCGGTTTCGGCATCCGCGGCGAGCTCTATCCCGAGGACTTCCTGATCCCGTTCGCCTCCGTGCGCCTCGGGGTGCCGGTCAAGTGGATCGAGGACAGGCGCGAGCACCTGCTGGCGGCCAACCACTCGCGCCAGGTGACCTGCGAACTGGAGATCGCCGCGCGCAAGGACGGCACCCTGCTGGCCGTGCGGGCGCAGATCTACGGCGACATGGGCGCCTACGTACGCACCCACGGCGGGCTGGTGCCCTGCTCCACGGCGGCGCTGCTGACCGGACCCTACCGGATCCCCAACTACGAGGCCAAGATCCACTGCATCATGACCAACAAGACCGGCCTGGGCACGCTGCGGGCGCCCGGCCGGGTGGAGTCGTGCTTCTACCGCGAGCGCATGCTGGACATGATGGCACGGGACCTGGACCTGGACCCGGTGGAGCTGCGGCGGAAAAACCTGGTCAAGCCGGAGGAGATCCCCTACGAGATCGGCTTCACCCGGCCCAGCAAGCACCCCACCATCCTCGACAGCGGCGACTACCCGAGCGCCCTCAGGCAGGCCCTGGAACGGTTCCGGTACGACGAGATGCTGGAGCACCAGGGGCTCCGGGAGGACGGCCGCTACTACGGCGTCGGCCTGTCGTACTTCGTCAAGAACACCGGCGGGCTGGAGCCTTACGAAGGCGCCCGCATGGTGGTGGGCGAGGGCGGCGGGGTCACCGTGTTCCTTAGCATCGCGCAGCTCGGCCAGGGCCACGAGACCGCCATGGCGCAGATCTGCGCGGACGCCCTGGGCGTTCCCATGGACGCCATCTCCGTGTTCCACGGCAACACCGACCTCTCGCCCTTCGGCTGGGGCACCTTCGCCAGCCGCGGCACGGTCATGGCCGGCAACGCCGTGCACATCACCGCGCTGCAGTTGAAGGACAAGATCCTTGCGGCGGCCGCCCGCCATCTCGACGCGGACGCGGCGAGCCTGTCGCTGGAGGACGGCAACATCATCCAGCCGGGCACCGAGGCGCCGGCGTTGCCGCTGGGCGAGCTGGTGGCCCACATGCGGGAGTCCATCACTCCCGAGCAGGGCGTCCCCGAGCTGGAGGCCACCGCCTACTACAACTCCGACAACATCACCCACACCTACGGCGTGCACCTGGCCCAGGTGGCCGTGGACCCCGAGACCGGCATGCTGGAAGTGCTCAAGTACCTGGTGGTGGAGGACGTGGGCCGGATGGTCAACCCGCTGATGGTGCACGGCCAGACCGTGGGCGCCGCGGTGCAGGGCATCGGCGGCGTGGTGTTGGAAGAGCTCGTGTACGGCGAGGGCGGCCAGCTCCTCACCACCACGTTCCTGGACTACCTGCTGCCCACCAGCACCGACGTCCCCCCCATCGACGACCTCGTGCTGGAAGAGGCGCCTTCGCCCTACAACCCCTTGGGCGTCAAGGGCGCCGGGGAAGGCGGCATCGTCGGCACCGCCGGCGCCCTCGGCAACGCCGTCAGCAACGCCCTCGGCATCGAAGTCAAGGACCTCCCCCTCAGCCCCGACCGCATCCGCGCCTGGATCCGGGCGCGCGCGGACGGCTAGTCAGCGCACATCAATACGCCGCGAAAGGACGAACAGGCATGGACGAGTTCTTGCGGGGATGGACCGTAGCCAGGGAAATCCCCCCTGATGTGATCGATGGTATCAACCGGGGTATCTATGAGGTAGGCGGCGGTGTGATCCGCATGGCGCCGGGCACGGACGGAGCCGGCCAAATCATCCGACACCTCATACCCGCCGGACAAGACCCGAACGTACCGCTTGGAGGGACCCTGAACCTGCCGCTCGCCAGCACGGAACACCTGCTACAAAATGGCGACGGGCGCCATGTTCCTGTCGGGTCTCAACCTGGCGGTCAGCGCCGCCGGATTCGCGGTCCTCTACAAGAAACTGACTGACCTCGAAAAGAGGCTGATAGAGATCAAAGACGCGGTGGACGGAATCGCACAACTGCTGGAGCTGAAGGAGAGATCCAAACTCGCGTCGGCTCTGGACTTCCTTTCCACGGTCATGCAGGGGGGCGGCACAAAGGCACACGACTTGCTCAACTCGGCCTTGACCGTCTTGAATCCGGCCAAAATGAAGTACCGACTTTTACTGCCTGACGCGCAGGCAGAGACGGCCATGGCGTGCCAGAGGTACTTCGCCTTGACGTCACTGGCGGTCGCAGCGTGCTTCGCGGAACGAGGGATGGTGCTTGAGGCAAAGCATCAACTGGATAAAGATTTCGCCTTCTGGGCACAGCAGGCTCGACAAATCGCCAGCGATCTCCTGGGCGAGCACCCTGAACGGTTTGTCGCGGGTGAGTTCGTGTCCGAGGTGTCGCTGCGCGAGGTGGCCACGTGGCTCAACTTTGCCGCCGGCGAGGACAGGAGCGAAGCGGAGCGTATTGACGAGTTGCGGAGCCGCATCCACTTGTCCACCAATAAGGACGGAAACTTGTTCAGAATCCCCTTGCCCGTCAAAGATGACAAGCCAGCGGTCGCCCAGGCTATCGAGGCCGACAAAAAAGAGACGATTCCCGCTCTCCGGGAACTCGTGGCCCGGCACGGCGTGCTTCGGGGATATGCGGATCAATACGCGCTGCTCGACGAGAACGGAATGACGCCATCGGAGTTCCAACGGCGGGTGGACGGACTCGATCAGGACATGTTGGTCGACGGTTACGTGATTCTTGAACCCGCACAAGCGGACCTCGCAACTCGTCCAACCGGTTAAACCGTCCGGGCCGTCGGATCGCGGATGGGGGCGCCTCGCCTCGCTGTCAGCGGATACAGGCCGCTCCCAGGAGCGGCAAGCCTCTTCACCCCATTTCCATCAAGCGATTTCTTGACGCCGCTCCACGATAGCTGCATAATGGACAGGAATCGGAGGAAACATGCCCGTACCTCGAGAAAAATTCTCCAGTCAGGCCTCACCGGAACTGCTGGCAGCCGTGCGCGAGATCGCACGCCAGGATGGCCGTCATTTCCAGGCGGTTCTGGAGGATGCCCTGCGAACGTACGTCGAGAACCGAGCCCTGGACAAGCCCCGCGCTGCGGTCATGGCCCATTTCCAGGCCAGCATGGAAAGAAACCGTCGCTTGGGCGAGTTGCTGGCCAAATGAATCATGACTTCCCAACCATCCAGGAAGTCATCGCCATGCACGACGCCCTGATCGGCGAAT
This sequence comes from Deltaproteobacteria bacterium, assembly GCA_028818775.1. Lineage (NCBI taxonomy): Bacteria > Pseudomonadati > Myxococcota > Myxococcia > Deltaproteobacteria bacterium. The sequence continues at coordinate 56,178 of JAPPNE010000058.1, forward strand.
TCGGCGGGACCATGGGCATCCGTGACGAAGGTGCCTTGGCCGCCGCGCTCATGCGACCCCAACTTGGGTACTACGACACACTCATCCAGGAAGCGGCGGCGCTCATGGAGAGTCTGGCCAACAATCACGCCTTCGTGGACGGCAACAAACGGATCGCCTTCTTTGTCACCGACACCTTTCTGCGCATGAACGGCCGGTTCATCGACTGCGAAAACGAGGAAGCACACGCTTTCTTCATGCACCTCTTCGAGACCGGCTCGTTCCGGTTCACTGAATTGCACTCCTGGCTCGAGGAGAAGGTCCGCCCCCTCACCCCTCCTCCCTAAGCGCCCGCCACACCCGTTCCGGCGTCAGCGGAAGGTCGCGGATGCGCACGCCGGTGGCGCGGGCCAGGGCGCTCACCACGGACGGGGCCACGGAGAAGATGCCGCCTTCGCCCATGCCGCGGCTGCCGTAGGGGCCGATGCCGTCGCGGTTCTCCACCAGGAGGGTGTGGAACTCGGCGGGCAGGTCCTCGAACTTGGGGACGCGGTAGTCGACCAGGTTCGGGTTCAGCAACTGGTGGTCGTCGTGGACCATCTGCTCCATGAAGGTGTGGCCGATGCCCATCATCGCCGCCCCCTCCTCCTGCCCGATGCAGTGCTGCGGGTGGATGGCCTTGCCCACGTCGGCCACGGAGACGTAGCTCACCAGGTTCAGCGCGCCGGTGTCGCGGTCGATGTCCAGCTCGGCGACGCCCATGCCCACTTCCCAGAGCACCGGTGTCTGCCACCGGACCATGTTGGGGTCCATGGTGCCGCGCCCTACGATCTCGCCGGCGACGGCGCCAAAACGGCGCTCCAGGGCATCGGTGAAGGACATGGCCTGCTCGCCCGCCACGAGCTGCCCTTGCGACAAGCTCACCTTGCCGGTGGTGACGCCGAACGCCTTGGCGGCGATGGCGCGCAACTGCCGCTTGAGGTCCCGAGCCGCGGCCTGGACCGCGCGGCCCATGACCGTGGTGGAACGGCTGGCGCCGGTGGAGTGGTCGTAGGGGGTGACCGTCGTGTCCACGGAAACCGCCCGCACCCGGTCGAGCGGCAGCGCCAATTCCTCGGCGACGATCTGGGTGAATGTCGTCCTGACGCCCTGGCCCATCTCCGTGCTCCCGGCCATCACCGCCACGTAGCCGTCGGGCCCCAGGCGCACCAGCGCCACGGACACCGGCAACACGCCGCCGGCGTTGGTGGAGCCGCAGGCCATGCCCAGGGGCGGGCCGCCGGGCTCGCGTCCGCCAGTCTCCGTTCCGCTGCCCGTTCCAGCGCCTTTCACACGCCCCTTCCCGGCGTCATTCCCGCGGCCGGCGCGACGGTGCCAGCGGGCGCCCGCGACCAGCCGCCGGAGGCTCGAACGAAGGTTCACGTCCACCGGCCGCAGCCTTGGCTGAAGCGTCTCGCCGCGCTTGAGCAGGTTCCTGTCCCGCAGCTCCACCGGGTCCATGCCCAACTCCGCCGCTATCTCGTCCATCTGCGACTCGCAGGCGAAGATGGTCTGGGGAGCGGCCACGGAACGGAACGAGCCCGCGGAGCCGGCGTTGGTGTGCACCGAGTAGACGTCGCTTCTGAGATGAGGGATACGGTACGGCCCCAGCACGCGGGTGGCGGCGAGCTGCGCCACCATGCGCGTGTTCTCCGTGAACGCGCCGGTGTCGAGCCGGATCTCGGCCTGCCGCGCCACCAGCGTGCCGTCGTTCTTCACTCCGGTCCTGAGTTCCACGACGGCGCCGTGGCGCCGCACCGTCACCATCGCCTCGGGGACGGACAGGCAAAGCCGCACGGGACGGCCCGCCTTGCGCGACAGCACTACCACCAGCGGCTCGAACTTGGTGTAGGACTTGCCGCCGAAGCCACCGCCGAGATAGGGCACCCGCAGCCGCACTTGGGAGCGGGTCATGCCGAAGATGCGCGCGATGTCCCCCTCCACGAGGAACGGATGCTGCGCCGAGGACCACAGGTCGATGCCGTCGGCGCCGTACCGGGCCACCGCGGCGTGGGGCTCCATGCTGTAGTGGTAGACCATGGGGAAGGTGTAACGTCCCTCGAAAACGCGGTCCGAGGCGGCGAAGCCCTCCTCCACGTCGCCCTGCTCCACCCGCTCGTGGGCGCACACGTTGCCGGGCGCGTCGTCGTGGATCAGCGGCGCCCCCGGGGCCAGCGCGGCATCCATGCCCAGAGCCGACGGCAACTCCTCGTAGTCCACGTCGATGAGCGCCAGCGCCGCCTCCGCGGTGTGCTCGTCCTCCGCCGCTACCGCCGCCACGGGCTCGCCCACGTAGCGCACCTTTTCCAGGGCCACCACCGGGCGGCCGTTGTAGAAGGGGTCGAGGCCCGCGAGGTCACCCGCGGTCACCACCGCGCGCACGCCGTCCAGGGCCTCCGCCTTGGACGTGTCGACGGCACGGACGCGCGCGTGCGGCAACGGGCTTCTCAGGATCCGGCCTTCAAGCATCCCGTGCAGTACGATGTCGCCGGTGTATTTGGCGCGCCCCGTCACCTTGTCAAAGCCGTCCACCCGCGGGACATCCCGGCCGACGTGCTGGAACCTTGATTGCGGCATGCTGCTCGTTTCTCCTCCGCTCCTTACAACACACTAACACCGCCGGCCGGACCGTCGCCACTTCTCCGTGGATCGCCCGACTTGTTCGTGGCGTACCGGGCGTTTTCCCATTCGAAGGACCATCGCCCTCCGCGAAATAGTGGCTTCAAATCACAAGGTGTGATATTGCGAATTTACGATCCCATTCCGAGAATCGAGCGGAGTGCCAGGAAGCGGATACGCTGCCGGCGGTTGCGTTTCCCGCGACTCCGACACAGGTACGAACCACCAACGCACGCTTTTCATAGCTGGCGAGGATGAGAGATGGCACAATCAAGTGAATCCGGCCGGCCTCAATGGCTCGGTATCGTTCAACTGGCCGCGATACTCCTCATAGTCGTGATCGCTCTCTACTTCGCGCGCGCACCTGGTCGCGTGGCCCTCGACGCCACGCCGGACCTGAACGCGGAGGAGGGCAAGCCCACCGTCAGCGTGATCCAGCCCAAGCCGACCAAGCAAGCGCTGACCGTCCAGTTGACGGGTTCCGTCCGGGTCGAACAGCAGGCGCGGCTGATGTCCGAGGTAACGGGTCGCGTGGTATGGATTTCACCGAAGTTCAGCAACGGGGGATCGATACCGGCCAACGAGACGTTCATCAAGATCGATACCGCCGAACACGAGATCCGGGTGGAAAGGGCGGAGATGGCGGTGAAGGCAGCGGAAGCCCGGGTGTGGGTCGAGAAGGCCGGCGGCGAAGAGGACGCGAGGGAATTCTTGCGCGCGAACCCGGGCGCCGAGGTTTCCGACTCGGTGCGCCGCTTGCCGTCGATAGCGGAAATGGAAGCCGAGCTGGCGCAGGCGCGGGCGGTGCTGAAGCTCGCGAAGCTGCGGCTGGAACAGACGAACATCTCCCTGCCGTACGACAGCCGCGTGCTGGCCACCGAGCTGGAGGTGGGCGAGTTCGTAGGGCCCGCCAGATCGGTGTCTGGCCGCGCGGGGAGGCTGGGCACCGTGTACCGGACCGATGCGATCAGGGTGAGAGTGCCGGTGGACCCCAAGGACCTGGCGTACCTCTTCCCTGTGATCGGCCGCTCCGCCCGCGTTCGGACCCAGTTGGGAGCGTACGACGCAACGGTGGAGCGCGTGTCATCGGCGGTGGCCCCGGGCACGCGCCTCGCCGGGATGTTCCTCAAGTTCTCGGATGACATCCCCAAGGAAAGGTTACCCCTGCCGGGCATGTTCGCGCACGTCCGGATCGAGGGCCCCTCGTACGACAATGTCTACGTGCTGCCGGAATCCGTTCTGCAGGAAGGCAGCAGCGTCTGGGTGGTCGACAAGGGCGCGCTGAAGTCGGTCGCACCCAAGACCCTCGGACGCACGGACGCAGGCTGGATCGTGGAGGCGTTCGACGCGGGCGAGGGCGTGGTCGTGGGCGCGCCGCCGGGAGCCAGGAAAGGCTTGGCGGTGGCGGTGGCGGAATAAAGGAGTCCGGACGTGAGCACCACCGACGCTGGAGCCGCCACCAACAAGGGACCGATCGCCTGGTTCGCCCGCAATCCGGTCGCCGCCAACCTGCTGCTGTTGTTCCTGATCATCGGCGGCGTGGTCGCCGGACGGCACCTCGCGGTTCAACTCTACCCCTACTTCGATCTTCGGACGATTACCGTGACGGTGCCGGCGCCCGGTTCGTCGCCCAAGGAGGTGGAAGAAGACATCAACCGCCGCATCGAGGAAGCCATCGTCGGGCTCAGAGGGGTGGAAAGGGTCGTGGGGACGGCCACCCAGGGGCTCGGCCGGCTCAGGGTCGAACTGGAAACCTTCGCCGATCCCGACACCGTCCTGAACGATGTCCAGAACGCCGTGGACGGCATCGAGAACTTCCCGCCACTGAACGCGGAAAGACCGGACGTCACGCTCCACCGCATCGCCATCGAGGTCTTGACGCTGGCAGTGTCGTCTTCCCACGCCTCCGAGAACGAGCTGCGTCTCGCCGCCGAGAACGTGCGCGACGAGCTGCTGGCCTTGCCGTCGGTTTCACAGGTGACGCTGCACGGCACCCGCGACCGCGAGATCACCATCGAGTTGAGCGAGGAAGAGCTGCGGCGGCACAATCTCTCCATCGCCCAGATCTCCCGTCTCGTGAGACGCGCTTCCCTCAATCTCACTTTCGGCGAACTGCGAACCGAGGCCGGCGGCGTGGTCTTGCAGACCATCACCAAGCGCCGCACCGGCGACGAGTTCAAGGACATCCCTCTGATCACGCGGCTCGGCGGCGCCATCGTCACCCTTGGCGACGTCGCGACCATCCGCGACGGGTTCGTGGACGAGGACATCGTCTCCGAGGTCAACGGCCAAGCCACCGTGTTCGTCCGAATCAATGCCGTCGAGCAGGAGTCGGTGGTCGAGATCGGCGACGAAGTCAAGACGTGGCTCGCCGGCCGCAAGGCTCCCGGGAACGTCACGGTCGGCATCTGGAACGACCGGGCGACCCCCGCCCTGGACAGGCTGCAGGAGATCATCCGCAACGGCATCCTCGGTGCATTGCTGGTTTTCCTGACCCTGGTCCTGGTGTTCGACCTGCGCGTCGCCACCTGGATCACCATAGGGATTCCACTGTCCTTCATCGGCTCGCTGATCTTCTTCGGCGCCGCCGACCTGACCCTCAACATCGGCACCATCTTCGCCTTCTTCCTCCTCATCGGCATCGTCGTGGACGACTCCGTGGTGGTGGGCGAGAGCATCGCGGCGGAACGCGCGAACGGGAAGAGCGCGGCGGACGCGGCCATCTCCGGCGCCAGGGCGATGGTCGGTCCGATCACCGTGGGGGCGGCCACCACCTTGCTCGCCTTCGCGCCGCTTCTCTTCGTCACCTCGGGCGGCTACCAGCTCACCACCGTCTTTCCCTACGTGGCGGTCTTCGTCCTCCTGGTCTCGCTGGTGGAGTCCTTCTTCGTCCTGCCCGCGCACCTGTCACACGAGCGCCCGTGGAGCGCGCCGCCGTTGAGCGACATCCAACGCCGGATGGACGACGTGATCGACCGGGCGCGGGACTCCATCGTGGCGCCGTCGGTGGCGCGCGCCGTACAACATCCCTGGCTCACCCTGGCGATCGGGGCGGTGGTGGTGCTCATCGGGGCACTGCTCCTGCGATCCGGCAACGTCCGGGTCGTCATCATCGACCAGGATGCGCTCGCCTCCGACAGCATTCAGGCGGACCTGCATCTGCCGCCGGGGACGCCGTTCGAACAGACTCTCGCCGCGGCCGAGCGTTTCGCGAACGCCGCCCGCTCCATCAACGATCAACTCGACGGCACCTCGATCAAGTCCGTGGCCATAACCGCCGGCAATCTCATGCAGATCCGGACATCGGACATCGGCACCAACCGCAGCAACGTGGGTTCGGTGCGGATACATCTCAACCCGCGTCCGGTGCGCACCGCCTCGTCCAGGGATATCGAGCGGGTCTGGCGCCGGAACGTCGGCGACACGTCGGAACTGGAGAGCGTTGCTTTCCAGAGCGCACGCGTGCAGGCCAAGCCGCCGGTCTCTTATGCGCTGGTGCACCCTGACACGGACGTGCTGAAAAACGCCGCCGCGGAGTTGAAAGCCTCCCTGGCCACCGTGCCGGGGGTCTTCGGCATCTCCGACAGCCTGTCCGCCGGCAAGCGGCACTTCGAGATCCAGCTCACGCGGGCCGGGAAGGCGGCGGGATTGACGCCGGCGGGCATCGGCGCCCAGTTGCGCGCCAGCTTCCACGGGGTGGAAGTCCAGCGCATCCAGCGCGGCCGGGAGGAAGTCAGGGTCGTGGTGCGGTATCCGGCCGAGCGGCGGCAAAGCCTGGGAGACCTGGCCAACGAGCGGATCCGCCGGCCCGGGGGCGGAAATGGGGGACGAGGACGGGACCGCGGCGCGCCCGGCGGCGGCGAGGTGCCGCTGTCCACGGTGGCCACGCTCACCGAGAACCGCGAATTGACCACGCTGACGCGTATCGACGGCAAGCAGGCCGCGTTCGTGGACGCGCGTATCGAAGCCGTCGTGACCACCCCCCGCCAGGCCAGGCGGGAGGTCGGGGAAAGGATCATCCCCGATCTGCTCGCCAAGTACCCCGGCCTCAAGGTTGAACCCGACGGGGCGGCCCGAGACGAGAAGGATTTGTTGGGCACGCTCGGGCTGTTGGTTCCCCTCGTGCTGCTGGCCATGTACGCGCTGATGGCCGCGTTCCTGCGCAGCTACTGGAAACCTTTGGTGGCCGTGGTGGGCATTCCGATTTCGTTCGCCGGAGCGGTGCTGACCCACTGGATCCTCGGGTGGGACTTCGCCGCCATGTCGCTGTTCGGAATCGTCGCGGTGGGCGGGATCATCGTGAACGACGCCCTGGTGCTGCTGGACCGCTACAACCTTCTCCGCAGGGAAAACGACATGATGCCGGCCATCGCGGCGGCGTCCGCGGCGACCCGCCATCGCTTCCGCGCGGTGATGCTGACCAGCCTCACGACCGTGGTGGGACTGTCGCCATTGCTCTACGAACGCAGCGACGAGCTGATCTTCCTGGTGCCGTTCGTGGTCAGCATGCTGGGCGGGCTCATCCTGTCGACGATCTTCATCCTGTTCCTCCTGCCGGCCTTGGTGATGATCGTCGACGGCCGCTACGATTAGTGTCCTGTTCGGTTGATTCGCACGATTACGTGCGGATGATTTTCGTCGTCGGGATCGGGCCAGGCCAGGTCCCGACGATACGGGTTTGACCCTCCGGTCGCGATCATGACCTCGTTGACCCCCATCCGACTCATCCAGTTCCGAGCCGCCTACAACCTGCCTGTGCACGCGGCCATGGAGAACGGCATCTTCGCCGGCGCGGGGCTCGCCGTGGAGATCGAGTACACACCGGGCTCCGCGTATCTCGTCGAAGCCGTGCGCACGGGCCGCTCCACCATCGGCCACGCGGCCGCGGATGACGTGGTTTGCGACGTGGAGAACCAGCCCGGCTCGGACCTGTTCGCGTTCATGGGGCTCCACAGCGGCCTGCTGAGCCTCGTGGGCGCGCCCGGGTGTCCCGACATGGAGTCCCTGCGCGGCAAACCCCTGGCGGTGGACGCGCGCGACAGCGGCTTCGTCTTCATCCTGGAGAAGGCGCTGCGCGACCACGGTTTCGGCGCGCACGAATACGAGCTTGTGGAGGTGGGCGGCTGGGAGAGCCGCTACCAGACGCTCATCGAGGGCAGGCTCTTCGCCACGCTGCTCACCCCGCCCTTCGTCGGAGCCGCCCTGGAACGGGGCTGCCACGTGATCGCCCGTGGCGAGGAGATGGCGCCCGTGTACCAGGCGACGGTGGGCCTGGCCAAGCGCTCCTGGGCGGAAGAGAACCGGGAGCACTTGGTCCACTACATCCGCTGCTATGTGGCCGCCACCCAATGGTGCTTCGCGCCCGAGAACCGGCCCCGCTGCCTCGACATCCTGGCGCGGTACAACGGCCTCACCGGCGGTGCCGCCGAAGAGACCCTGGACGCCCTGCTGGACCCTGCCCACGGCCTCTACCCCAAGGCCGCGCTCAACGTCCCCGGAATTGCCGCCGCCCTCGATCTCCGCGCCGGCATGGGCTACATCGCCTCTCCGCCACCTTCGCCGGACAAGTACATCGACGTTTCCTACTACGAAGCGGCCGTGAGGTGATTCATGAAGGGCGCGCGGCAATGACGGGTTTGCTTTCACAGCGAGAACGACAATTGCACCGGCGCATCCGCCCGCACCACGGGCGCGCGCTCGGGCAACTCGGCGAGTTGTGACTCCAGCCAGCGGATGTAGGTGCGGCGGACGGGCCGCTGGCGGATGGCCTCGACGCACAGGGAGCGCACCGGGCGGGCGTAGTGGCGCCAGTTCTCGCGCACGGCGCGCGGCATGCGCAGGTAGGTGGGGGCGTCGTCGCAGAAGAGTTCGCTGCGCGCCAGGGTCCAGATGTCACACTGGGTCTCGCCGATGGGAACCGGCTCCCACGCGGGGACTCCGTCCGGCGGCGGCAACTTCGTCAGCCCCTGCAGCAGGTGGGTCAACTCGTGGCCGATGGTGTTGTGGGTCAGACCCCGTACCCGGAGACGGATGTACAACGGCAGCCGGAACGCCCTGGGAATGAACGCGACCCCGAGCTTGGCCTTCGTATGGCCCACGTGGATCTTCATGTTCCGCAATTCGGGGAACTGGCGCACGGACGACACGATCATCCGCACCGCCCGGCGCGTGAGACGCTTCTCCATCTGCGGCGTGAACGACATGGTCACGCCCATTCCGGGTGATAGCAAGTTCATCGGCGGTTCGCGCGCCATCGGTCCGGCACGGTCCCTGTCCCGTCCCGACGGCCCTGTGCTAAGATGCGTTGGGTAACCAGGAAGACTCTAACGCAGTGATCGACCGATTTCATCCTCTGGTACGCGACTGGTTCCGGGACCGCTTCGGCAGGCCGACGGCGCCGCAGGCGGCGGGCTGGGAGGAGATCGCCCGGGGGCGGGACACGCTCATCGCCGCTCCCACCGGCTCGGGCAAGACCCTGGCGGCCTTTCTCTGGTCCATCAACCAACTCATCGCCCCGGCCGAGCCGTCGCGGGACCACACCCACGTGGTCTACGTGTCGCCGCTCAAGGCCCTGGGCAACGACATCCAGAAGAACCTGCAGGAACCGCTGGCGGAGATCACCCGGTCGGGCCGGCTCCGGGGGCTACCGCTGCAGGACATCCGCACCGCCGTGCGCTCGGGCGACACCCCGGCCACCGAGCGGCAGCGCATGCTCTCCCGGCCGCCGCACATCCTCATCACGACGCCGGAGTCGCTCTACATCCTGCTCACGGCCGAACGCAGCCGCCAGTTGCTGAAGCACGCGCACACGGTCATCGTGGACGAGATCCACGCGGTGGCCGGGGACAAGCGCGGCGCCCACCTGGCGCTCTCGCTGGAGCGGCTCGACGCCCTGGCCGGGAGCCCGCTGCAGCGCATCGGTTTGAGCGCGACGCAGAAGCCCATGGACGACATCGCCCGCCTGCTGGTGGGCGCGCGCAGGCTGCGGCCCGACGGCGCGCCGGAGTGCGCCATCGTCGACGTGGGCCACAAGCGCGAACTGGACCTGTCCATCGAAGTGCCGGACCAGGAGCTGGGGCCCATCACCTCCCACGCGCTGTGGGCCGAGGTCTACGACCGCATCGTGCAGCAGATCCAGAGCCACCGCACCACCCTAGTGTTCGTGCACACCCGCCGGCTGGTGGAACGGGTGGCGCACCAGCTCACCGACCGGCTGGGCGAGGGCAAGGTCCTGGCCCACCACGGCAGCCTGTCGCGCAAGACCCGGCTCGAAGCCGAGCAGAAGCTCAAGGCGGCGGAGGTGCCGGTGGTGGTGGCCACCGCGTCGCTAGAGCTGGGCATCGACATCGGCCACGTGGAGCTGGTCTGCCACATCGGCGCGCCGCGCTCCATCGCCACCCTGCTGCAGCGGGTCGGGCGCTCGGGGCACTGGCTGGGCGCCGTTCCCAAGGGCATCCTGTACCCGCTGACCCGCGACGACCTGCTCCAGGCCGCCGCCGCGATCTACGCCGTGCGCCGGGGAGAGCTGGACCGCATCGGGCTGGTCCGGGAACCGCTGGACGTGCTGGCCCAGCAGATGGTGGCCACGGTGGCAAGCCTCACGCCCGCCCACAAGCCCGGCGAAACCCTGCCACTCCTGCCCGAGGCCAAGCCGCCGTCGGGCATTGCCGAGGAAACCCTCTGGGAGCTGGTGCGGGGAGCGTATCCTTTCCGCGACCTTTCTCGCGGCGACTTCGAACAGCTGCTGCACATGCTGTGCGAGGGCGTGGCCCCCGCCAGGGGCCGGCGCGGCGCCCATCTTCACCGGGACAGGGTAAACGGAATGCTGCGGGCGCGCCGGGGCGCCCGGCTGGTCTCCATCACCAACGGCGGCGCCATCCCCGACACCGCGGACTACGACGTGGTGGAGGCGCACAACGAGACCTTCGTGGGCAAGGTCAACGAGGACTTCGCCATCGAGAGCCTGGCCGGCGACATCTTCCTGCTGGGCAACACCTCGTGGCGCATCCAGCGGGTGGCCTCGGGCAAGGTGTGGGTGGAGGACGCCCACGGCGCGCCGCCCACCATCCCGTTCTGGCTGGGGGAGGCACCCGGACGCACCCTGGAGCTGTCGCGCGCGGTCTCCGACGTGCGCGAGACCGTGGCCCGGCACGCCGCCGCGGGGGCGGACGCGGGCGAAGCGGCCACGTCCGACAGAGAAGCGGCCGGGGCCCCCGGGGAACCGCCTGAATCGTGGCTTCAGCGCGAAACCGGGGTCGGGCCGGCGGGCGCGGAGCAGATCGTCGCCTACGTGAATGAGACCCGCGCCATGCTCGGCTGCGTGCCCACCGTGGACCGCATCGTCGCCGAGCGCTTCTTCGACGAGTCCGGCGGCATGCAGCTCGTGCTTCACACGCCCTTCGGCGGACGCATCAACCGCGCCTGGGGCCTGGCGCTGCGCAAGCGCTTCTGTGTCAACTTCGACTTCGAGCTCCAGGCCGCGGCCACCGACGACGGCATCGTGATCTCGCTGACCGACCGCCACTCCTTCCCGCTGGACACGGTCTTCAGCTACCTCAGCCCGGCGACGGTGGAACGGGACCTGACCCAGGCGTCCCTGGCCGCGCCCATGTTCACCAACCGCTGGCGCTGGAACGCAAGCCGCGCGCTGGCGGTAGAGCGCTTCAGCCGCGGCAAGAAGGTGCCCATGCAAATTCAGCGCATGCGCGCCGAGGACCTTCTGGGCGCGGTCTTCCCGGACCAGGTGATGTGCCAGGACAACCGCGCCGGACCGGTCGACCTGCCGGACCACCCCCTGACCCGCGAGACCCTGGAGAACTGCCTGCGCGAGGCCATGGACGTGGACGGCTTCAAGGAAACGCTGGAACGGCTCGGGCGCGGCGAGATCGCCACCGTGACAGTGGAGACCCCCGCGCCCTCCCCCATGGCCCACGAGATCCTCAACGCCAACCCCTACGCGTTCCTCGACGACGCCCCGCTGGAGGAACGGCGCGCCCGCGCCGTGGCGCTACGCCGCACCGACCCGGACCTGGCCCAAGGCATCGGCGCCCTGAGCCCCGAAGCCCTGGCGGAGGTGACGGCCCAGGCGTGGCCGGACATCCGCGACCCCGACGAGTTGCACGACCTGCTGCTGACGGTGATCCTGCTGCCGGTGCGGGACGCCGAGCCGTGGCAGCGCTACGCAAAGGAACTGATGGCGGCGCGGCGGGTCACCGTGGCCGAACCGGTACGCGGGGAAGGCACCCCCTTCTACGTAGCCGCGGAACGGCTGGCGGAGGCCAAGGCCGTGATGGGCGACTTCCGTATGACTCCGCCCGTAACTTCACCGGACGCAGCAAAACCCGAGGTCGTACCCTCCCCTGACGAAGCCCTCCGCCTTACCGTGCAGGGGTGGATGGAAATCAGCGGCCCGATCACCGCCGAAGGGTTGGCGGCCCGCACCGGCCTTGGCCTTGAATCGGTGGAGCGGGCCCTCACCGCCCTGGAAGTCTCCGGCGTGGTGCTGCAAGGCCGCTTCTCGCCTGGCGCCGGCGCCGATGCGCCGGTGGAATGGTGCGAGCGCCGGCTCCTGTCGCGCATCCATCGCCTCACCCTGGGCCGGCTGAGGCGCGAGATCCAACCCGTGTCGGGCGCCGACTTCATCCGCTTCCTGCTGCGCTGGCAGCACGCGCAACCCGGCGCGCAACTCCACGGGCGCGACGGCGTGCACCAAGTCATCCGCCAACTCCAGGGCATGGAGCTTCCCGCCCCGGCGTGGGAGCAGCATGTCCTGCCGGCCCGCATCGCCGCCTACGACCCCGCCGAGCTGGAGCACCTGTGCCTGGCGGGCGTGGTCACCTGGGGCCGGCTGCGCCGCGACACCGGTGAACCGGAAGACGACCCTTCCGTGGCCAAGCTCTGGGACGCCACGCCGCTGGCATTCAAGCCCGCCAACGGCAAGACCCGCCGGACCACCCCCACCCGCTCCGCGCCACTGGCCTTCGTCGTCCGCGAGGACCTGCCACACTTCCTCGATCCCGAAGCCCTGGACTGGCGCGGCCTCCAGGGACTGTCCGCCCCGGCCCGGGACGTGGCCGCGTACCTGGAAACCCACGGCGCCTCCTTCCTCGCCGACATCGCTCGCGGGACCGGGCACCTCACCGTGCGCACCGAACGCGCCCTGTGGGAGCTGGTTACCCGCGGGCAGGTCACCGGAGACGGCATCGCCGGTCTGCGGATGCTGCTCACCCCGGAACTCAAACGAAAGGAGAACCGGCGCGGCGGCCGCAAGGGCGCGGCGCAAACCATGCCCGTGGGGCGCTGGTCGCTGTGGCGCAAGGAAGACCCCGGCGCACCCGAGGCCGCCACCGAGACCCTGGCGCGCCAGCTCCTGCAACGCTACGGCGTGGTGTTCCGGGAACTTCTGGCGCGGGAGACCCGCTGCCCGCCCTGGCGCCTGCTGCTCCAGGCCTACCGGCGCATGGAGGCCCGCGGCGAGATCCGCGGCGGCCGTTTCGTCAACGGCTTCGTGGGCGAGCAGTACGCGCTGCCCGACGCCGTCGAGTCCATGCGCACCGTGCGCCGACTGCCTCCCGACAAGGAACCCGTCATCGTGTCCTGCACCGACCCCCTGAACCTCGTCGGCATCCTCACCCCCGGCCCTCGGGTGCCCGTGCAGTCGCACCAGTTCATCGCCTACCTGAACGGCACCCCCGCCGAGATCGGCCCCCTCGGCAACGTGCTGAGCCGCGTGCAGCCGGTCACGGGGTCGGGGGTCGAGTAGGCGTCCGGGCAGCGGGGCACGGTGACATTCAATCCATTTTTCGACGTTCTTCCCGACGAGAAACGGAATCTGTGGCCCGCGCTCGCGGAAAACCTCGATTCCTTCGTCCTCTACGGCGGCACCGCCCTCTACGGCAACCGCGATTGTCATAGTGGCGACTCTCTGACTTGAATAGCTGACAAAGACACCGCGCTTGATATGGTAAAGAGATGGCGAAGGTAACGAGCAAGCTTCAAGTGACGCTTCCCGGGGTGCTGAGAGAGGACCATCGATGAGCATTGAGCGCCGTTTCGATGTTCCCCTGATTGCAGAGCTGGCGCTCAGGGAGAAACAGATCCAGCAGAACTATCGGCCGATTATTGGTGTTCACAAGTGGTTTGCCCGTCGTCCGGGAACTCTGTTTCGTGGACTGATGCTCGCGGAGTTCGGGAATGGTCGCCTGGAGGACGCTTTTTTTCGATCGAATGACCTGTCAGGGACGCGGATCGCAGACCCGTTCATGGGCGGCGGGACGCCGCTGATCGAGGCGAACCGACTCGGATGCGCCGTGCAGGGCTTCGACATCAACCCGATGGCGGCGTGGATCGTCCGAGAGGAAATCGAACACCTGGACGTAGCGGCATATGAGCGGGCCGCCCGCTCTCTGATTGCCGCCCTGGACGCCGAAATCGGTCCATATTTTCGGACATCGTGCCCTCGCTACGGAGACACGAACGTCCCGGTGAAGTCCTTTCTTTGGGTCAAGGTGTCGGAATGTGAAGGCTGTCGAAAACCATTGGATCTCTTCCCGGGCTATCTTCTCGCCGAGAACAAGCGACACCCGAAAAATGTCTTGGTCTGTCCAGTCTGCGGCGAACTTAACGAGGTCGACGACCGAAGAAATCCCGGAGATTGTACGGCATGCGGAACCATGCTGACCCAGACCGGGCCCGCCCGCCGAGGCCGTTGCGCCTGTCCAAGCTGCGGTTACTCCAACGTCTATCCAGGCCAGCTTCAGCAACCTCTTGAGCACCGCCTTTTCGCCATCGAGTACCACAACCCGAAGCGGAAGACGGGGCACAAGGGCCGTTTCTTCAAGAAACCCGACGCCGAGGATCTTACTCGTATGGCCGACGCTGTAGAGCGCTGGGCACGGACCGTCCCACGCTTTGTGCCGGACCAGGAGATCCTCCCCGGAGACGAAACCCACCGACTACATCGATGGGGCTACACCCGCTACCGCGACATGTTCAATCCCCGCCAACTCCTCGGCTTGGAGTTGAGTTGCCGCTTGGTTGCCGAGACCGGGAACCGCCGCATCCGGCACGCGCTGGCGACCAACCTCTCCGACCTGTTGCGTTACCAGAACATGCTTTGCCGCTACGACACCATGGCCCTGAAATCACTGGATATCTTCTCGGTCCACGGTTTCCCGGTTGGATTGGTACAGTGTGAATCCAATTTCCTGGGTATCGCCAACGGTGGCGGCGTCAACGTCGGCTCAGGCGGCTGGTCCAACATCGTCGACAAGTACGCAAAGGCGAAGCGCTATTGCCAAGCCCCGTTCGAGGTTCAGCGCCACTACCGGCGTAAAGTAAGAGTTCCCATCGATGGCGAATGGATCGGCGAGAGGCTCAACGATAGCCGAAGAGAGGTCGCCATTCGTTGCGAGGATGCCGCGGACGTAGAGCTGACGCCGCGAAGTCTCGATGCAGTGTTCACCGATCCGCCTTATTTCGGAAACGTCCAATACGGCGAATTGATGGATTTCTGTTATGTTTGGCTGCGCCGTCTGGCCGGCAACAAAGCCGAGGGATTCGACCGCCCATCCACCCGTTCACCAAGCGAGTTGACGGGCAATGTCACCGAGGAACGCGGCCTGGAACAGTTCACGGAAGGGCTGGCTAAAGTCTATTCGCGCATGGCTGATGGATTGAAGTTGGGCGCTCCCCTGGTCTTCACTTATCATCACAACAAGCTGGAAGCCTACTACGCAGTCGGTGTCGCCATACTGGACGCGCGCCTTGTCTGTTCCGCATCGCTCCCCTGCCCAGCGGAAATGGGCGGTTCGATCCACATCCACGGCACAGCGTCCTCCATCATCGACACGGTCTTCGTATGTCGCGCTTCGGGTGCGACACCGAAGCGCTGGCTGTTCGAATCACCAGAGCAACTCTCCACGATCCTGAGGGAAGACTTGGAAGGCTTGGAGAGGGCCGGCAGAACGCCCACCCACGGCGATCGCCGATGCATCGTCTTCGGCCACCTTACCCGCATGGCGGTCTGGAAACTCCGCGAGCGCTGGAACGTCGAACTGTCCACCAGGAGAAAGTTGGCCAACTTTGCCGAGGCGGTCTTGACTTATGGCAATCCGGAGCAACTCGTGGAGCGCGTGGCAACCGGTCAGCCAGGGGCACCACTACAGGGATCCTTGTACGTAGCGGACGCACCCGCCGAGGAGAGACTGAGTGCCGTTCCCTTTTGAAGTCGGTTTCGACGAGCTCCAATCCGACCTGGACGGGTATGTGGACGCCGTTTTCGCGTGTCTCGAATCAGAGTTCCTGGTCATGCCGAAAGGCAAGGGTTTCGTCGAATTCTCGACATTTGAAAACGGATATGAAGCGCTGAAACGTGCCACCGGCGGTTTCCGGGAGGTCACGCCAGAGAAGGTTGCGTCGGCCGTCTTTGAGGTCCCGATCTCACTGGTTGTCCTTCGCTGCATGCTGGGGTTCACTCCGCCGGAGTGGGCGTACTACGCTAGCCGACACACCGGCGTCACCGTCACCCAAGGCGCCGCGCGAGCCATCGACCGCAAACTTCGAATGCAACCCGGGGAGGCCTTGCCAAAAAGCGGGACGGCGACGGAACGGCGTATTCACGCGCTGATCGCAGCCGCTTGCCACATCATTCAAACTGGCGCGCCCGGAAATTCACCCGGCGAACTTCACAGGTTCGACAAGGCTGATACCAAGGCCGGACTTGCCAGCCTACAGTCATTGGCGGATATGGGCGTTCCTTACTCCATCCTGCTCTACGAACGCCTGCTCGGCCGGCCGTTTGCCGGGCATCGGGACTCCATCAGCGAACTGGTCGGAAACATCGTCGAGAACGCCATAGAGGACGTCCTGTCCCGCGCTGGCATAAGCTTTCGCAAAACCAAGCGGGCGGAGCGGTTGCCCGGATTCGACCAAGCCCCTGATTTCGTGATCCCCAATGAGTTCAACCCAAAGGTCGTCATCGAGGCCAAGCTCACCGAAGACGACGGTACTGCCCGCGACAAGGTAACACGCGTCCAACATCTCGGCACGCTGAGCATGGAAGGGCAACCCGCAGGCCGCCCCCGGTTCGAAGTAGTGGCCTGTATCGCGGGACGCGGCTTTGGCGTCCGCCGTGAAGACATGAAAAAGCTGCTTCTCTCAACCCGCGGCAAGGTCTTCACGCTGCAGAACCTTCATCAACTCGTGGATCACACGCGTCTTGCGGACTTCCGCTCCAGGTAGAACCGTTCCGCGCGTCCGCAACTTGGAAAACTCTGACGGGCGGCGTGTCCTTGGACCCGTGTGCTAAGTAGTCTCGCCAAAATAAATTGGTCAATCAAGGATGTTATCTGAGAAACACAATGTAATTCCACTCGCCATGGAATGCGTCGCGCTTGATGGACAGAGTGTCCATATGCTCGTCGTTCACCTACCGACCGGTCGGGTAGTAGCCCTGGTCCAGCTCCCAGCGGATGGCGAGGCCGCCCCTGGTGATCGTGGCGCCGATCAGATTGACCACCACCTCGTGGCTCACTAGCGGTCGGCCGCGCCAGTTCTCGGTGATGTGACAGGACATCCGGTGCTCGATCTTGTCCCATTTTCTGGTGCCGGGCGGGAAGTGAGACACCGAGATACACAGCCCGATCGCGGTCGGCCAGCTTCTGCTATGCCCTCGCAGAGGAGCAATTCGGGGCGCGGCACCAGATCCACCCCTCTCGGCTCGCGACGTCGATGTTTGGAGGCTGGGTGGCGTCACCGCGGACAAAGTCCGCCGCCGCCAAGACGCATACCGCAGCATCCAAAGCGTCGGCGTTGGCGATTACCGCATCCCAACAATCCCCGGCAAAGGAAACACCTGGTAGGCTCCTTGCGATTTCTTCGCGGCCGCGTCTGTGATCGGGGTTGTTCTTGCGCTTGTATCGATCACAACGTATGCAATGCGACTTCAACGTCGCGGCGGGATAAACCTCGATTGCTTGGACGCCCCCAAGATTGTCATGGCACCAAGCGAGTGGGATTGGGTTGTCAGTACTTTCTCGTAAGAATTCCAGTTCTTTTAGTGCGGCGTGAGCGGTGCGTGCGATGCGGTTCGCACCCACGTCAAGCGGTTGCTTGCCAAGCCGATTGTGAATATCCCGATCAGTCGAACGACGGAACATATCGTTCGGGCAATTGCCGACCGGGTTGCCGGCTGAGTGTTCATGGAGCGCTTCGCTAAGCGCGATAGGCCAACCTAGCGGGGCGTCGAGGGCTACCAGGACATCTTGGCCCGCAAAGTTCAACACCCACTCGATCACTCGGCCCCAAGGGTTACTGTCCCCCGCATAGATCTCCAGAACTTCTACCGGATCCCCCATCTCAGCAAGGGCGATTCCTACATCGCGCGGTTTCGTGGCGCAGTCGATGCCGACAAGATACATAAGGAAACCCCATCCGATGCGGAACGAGTTATGGAATTATGGCTTGACGGTTGACGATTCGCAACAGGATGGACCGAACGGCTCCTCCGACAAACCGCGGACGACTCAAACGGACATGGGTTCGGTCTGGAGGCAGGCCCTATAACGCGTGAAGGACATTCCAGACCGTCGCTGCCTCCACAGTCGCCGTATCCTCCACTGCCCCTTTGAGATGAAAACCGCCCACAACGCCCCGACCCTTGCTTGGGTCCGCTTCAATTCAGCTTGATATCCTGCGCCTTGCCTTTGAGTAGAACTCTTTGCCTCCCAAGAACTTCCACCAACCTTTGCCGATGCCCTTTCCAGACTCTTCCGTCTCGCTGGGCCGCATCGAAACCGAACACCACGAGCCTCGGTTTCGCGTCTATGGACAGCGGTTTCTCTGCGATGCTCTCGAGCAACGCGTGGCGCTCCGGACGCCGTTTCGCTACGCCGCGCAGACACCGGAGGTTGCGGCAGACGTGGCGGTAGCGGTCGACTATTCTCGCGCGATTCTGATCAAGAAGCGCCGAGTACTCGCGAATCTGCTCAATGACTCTTGGCGTCCTCCCCTTCTCAGCCCGGAGGTCGCGGTTGGCGAAACGCTTCGCCTCGAAGAAGACGACGGTCGCCCCGTCGTCCGAGACCTGGAGTGCCGCGAAGTCCACGCGCGGAGCCGAGGGCCGCGTCTCCGCCGTTCTCGGGAGCCCGAACCCGATCTCCACGTCGAGGATGTTCGGGTTTACGTCAATGACCCTTTGAACGCCGGCCTTCTCCTCGCCCACGTAGGCGTTTGCCGCCCGCTTTATATCCTTCACCTCTTTCGGCGACTCCACAAACAGCGACGAGGCATCTTCCGGGAAACGATACGCTCCGTCGACGAATCCCACATAGGGGTCGTCAACCGAAGGGCGCAGAAGGTATTTGTAGTGGGTCCGGCCGACCACCGCCCCTGCCTCACACCATATCTCAGCCAAGCTGCACCCGTGATAGTACACATTCAAGCGGTTGTCGCGGATAGCCACGAACAGTTCCCTATCGTCGACGAACGCGCGCCACCAACCGCCCTTGGCGTATTCCATGTTCAGGCATTCGACGAACTCGTCATCAAGACCGCGATCGAACGTCGCCATCTTTCCTCCTGCCCCCCACCAAAGACCAAACGGAAACCACCATACCGAGCCGAAAGGGTATCCACGACGCCAGCCCGCCGGAGAGGTTACCACAGCGGTAGCTGTGCAGGCCACCAAGCGGCGGTAGCCGCACCTAGCCAAAGTTTAACAGAGGTAACCAGAGTCATTATCTGGAACGCCCGTACGTACGCGGAAGTCAATGGGCTCAACGAACCTGTCGGAGGATTTCAGCACCGTCGCATGTACGGGACCGTAAGGGTCCGCAATCCATTCGCCGCGCAGTAATTCACTCGGAACGATGCACGCACAGCAGACGCTGGGACGCTTGTTGCAAACGGCACTGCAAGCCTGCATTCTGGACCGATGGAGACGAAGCCGCACGTTGAGGAACGCAACCTCGACCCTTTGACTAGTGACACGCGCGCACCGTCCATGGCCAGGAAGTACGTCTGGTGGCAACCGCCGGAACGCACTTTGGCGGACCGGCCACTGTTCCTGGCGCAGATGATGAACGTCGGCACCGCCGACGACATCCGCTGGCTGCTGTCGCTGGTCTCCAATTCCGAATTGCGGGAAGTGCTGCGCGATCCACCCATCGGCATTTTCAATCCCCGCTCCTGGAATTTCTGGCATCTCCGCCTAGGATTGACCCCGCCTCCCGAGTTGCCTGTGCGACGTCTGCCCCCGGAGATCCCGCGGTGACGTTCAAGCCGTTCCTGGACGTTCTTCCTGACGAGCAACGGAGCTTGTGGCCCGCACTCAAGGACATCCCCGACTCCTTCGTCCTTTACGGCGGCACTGCTCTCGCGCTGCGATTGGGCCACCGCGCGTCGGTCGACTTCGACTTCTTCTCGTCGGACCCCGTTGACTTCGACCTCCTGTTCCGCCTCCCTTTCATGACACAGGCTGACGTGCTCCAAAGGGCACCTGACACGTTGACCGTCTCTACTTCACCCCGCACTGCAACGAATCCGGTGAAAGTCTCTTTCTTCGGCGGCATCGACACAGGCCGCGTGGGAAGT
Organism: Deltaproteobacteria bacterium; assembly: GCA_028818775.1. Lineage (NCBI taxonomy): Bacteria > Pseudomonadati > Myxococcota > Myxococcia > Deltaproteobacteria bacterium. The sequence goes on from JAPPNE010000058.1 coordinate 76,407, forward strand.
CCGGAGATGACGGAGGACGGAGTGTTGCGGGTGGCCTCACTGTTGGACCTGTTCGGGACGAAGCTCAAGGTGCTGCTGCAACGTGTCGCGGCCCGCGATTATCTCGATCTGGCGGCTATTCTGCGAACCGGCGTGCCGCTCAAAGAGGGACTCGGCGCGGCGGGAACCCTTTACGGACAGCAGTTTCCTCCAACCGAAGCGGTCAAGGCCCTGTCCTACTTCAACGAAGGCGACGCCACGAACGTGGATCCGGCAACGCAGGCCTTCCTTTCGAAGCAGGCGGCCGCCTGGGACTTTACCACAGCCGAGATTGTCAAGGTGGCCGACTCTCTGGGTACTGTGTGAATTTGAAATCGAGCGCCGGCAAAGGGCGGTGGTAGGCTCCTCCTCAGAAAGGAGGTGCCCCATGCCCGAATGCGGTTGCACGAACGAGAAGCCCTGCGAATGCGAGGGCTGTCAGGAGAAGGATGCCCTGATCCGCATCCTCTACGGGAAGGTCGACGAGCTCGAGAAGGCCCTGAAGGAGAGCGCCCAGCTCAACTCAGCGGCGACGAGGCACTGATCAACTGAAGAGCCGCTGGTCGACGAGCTCTTCGGCGGTGAGCCGGGGAACCTTGGATCGGATCAGACGGTCCATGTCTGCAAACCTCTGCCAGCGCCGGGAGTGGTGCTCCAGGGCGCCCGCCATGCTGCGAGTGTCAAAGAGGTCGTCGAGGCGATGGGAACGACGGAAGCGGCCCTCCGCGACGTCGAGGCGGTATTCGAGTTCAGCTTGAGTGAGGAGCATAGTGCCCTCCCGTGGTTTGTAGGAGGGCTTGACCACTGCGATGACGAGCGGTACAAGGAGAAAGCTACTTGACCTTGTGGCCCTCCGGGGCCAGGGAGCCGCCTTTGGGCGGCTCTCGTCTTTTCAGGGAATGGTATCTGGACCTGGCGGCGCCGTCAAGGTCCTTCCAGGCAGTATCCACAGGGCCGTGCATTGTCATATCTCTTCTTCGCTTCACGCTTTGCGTCTCGGAATGATTTGAACTTCCCGAGGTACATCCGATGTTCCGCCTTCATTTCATCGAGCCATCTGCAGGCACCCTCCTGATGAATGACATGGCCGTCATTCGGTTGAGCCTTCGTATTCACGTAGTACCGATTCTTCATTAGCCGTACCTCTCGATCACGTCCAGAAGCCACTCGTAGTCGTGGAGCTCCTTGGTGAGTCCGGCTTCCATCGCCGGTGTGCACCGGATCGTCTGATGGATACGCACCCAGTTGTAGTGGAGGAAGTGGATGTTGACCGCGTAGACGTGGTTCTCCAGCTTCTTCGAGTGCGCGTTCGTCCGGCGCGCGAAGCGCTTGATGTGCGTCCGGATGGTGAGATTCTGGCGCTCCACGAAGCTGTTGGTCGCGTCCCCGAACTCGAAGTCCACGTTGCCCCCGAAGGCCTCCTTCACGGCCGGCGGGTAGACCGTGTACTCGTCCGTGGTGAGCTGGATGCGGTTCGAGATCCGCGAAGCCAGGTCGCGCATGAACATCCGGCCCTCGGCTGAGCCGCGCCCACCCGTGAGGTAGGAGATCACCAGCTTCGTGTCGGTGTCGATGGCGACCCAGGTGTAGACGTCCCCGGCCTCGGGGGGCGGCGACTTGGCGTCGCGAAGATTACCGGACTTGGCGTAGATGAAGGAGTGGATCTCGTCGGCCTGGACGTTCTCAGCCGCTACGTTTCTTACGTGCAGGTCGTGGTAGGTTGCGCTGGCTCTCCCCGCCGTCTCGAGGAGCGACAGAACCGTGTGAGGGTCGATCCCCAAGGTCCTTGAGATCGACCTGATGCCCACGCACTCGACGAGGAGCTGCAGGACCTGGATCCGCTTCTCCCGAGGTAGCCGGTTCACCTTCCGATTTTACCACATTCTCGCCGCGCGGGGTGAATTTCAGGGTCATCCGGGTGCGAAGAGACTGCGGGTCCATCGGGACCTGCCCCGTGGCCATTTGCACCACGCGCTTCGCCGCTTTCGCGGGGTCGCGGGGGATCTCGTGGCTCCTGCGCTTCGCCATGGCGGGCCTCCTTGCGTTCACCATACCATAGAACCCGCGCGTAGCATGAACCCAAACAATTGACAACCGTTTTTTCATTGTGTAGCGTCGGAGTTGAACGCATCCAACGGGAGCCCGTGTGTCGGGCCTTCCGTGAAATACAAGAGCCCTGCACATGGCGCGGAGTAGCTTCCCGCGCCTGGGCGAATACGCGGACACTCCAACTCCCGTTGAGGTGCGTTCGAGGCCCGGCAACCCCGCCAGGCCGCGGACAGCAACGGCGCGCGCAACTGGCTCGAACAACGGATGACGCGTCGGGACAACTCACGGGAGGTGTGCCATGGTGCGAATCGTGCTCAGTGTGCTGTGCTTGGTTGCGTTGGCCTTTCCGGCCGGCGCTCACTACATCGGGTTCCCTCACACCCACGAGCAGCGCCGGCCAAGCGTCGGGGACATCTGGGGCCAGCGGCTCCAGCAGGAACGCCGGGAGTGGCAACAGCAGCGGAACTACGAGCGGGACCGATACTACAACCCCCGCTACAACAACACGCTCACGACATTCGACTGTCTCGGGGAGAACTTCAGGTCTTGCCAGGGGCTCCCGCCCAGGCGGTAGGGGTGGTCCGATGCGCGCATTCCTGCTCATCGTCATGTTGGCGGTGGCCGGTGTGCCCGTGCCTGCACCGGCCCAAGTTCAATACCACCCATACGCACCCCCGCCTGATCCCTCCAGCTACCCGAATCCCTGGGACTCCATGTCCCGCGGGTTCGAGCGCGGTTTGGAGATGGGGCGCCGTCTCCGGCAAGAAAGAGAGCTTCGCAAGCGCCGCGAACACGAGGCCCGCATGCGCGAACTGGAGCGGGCCGAGGCGGCACAGCGTCTGCGCATGCTCGAAGAAGAGCGACGCCGGCGCGAATACGAGCAGAGGCAACGGGAGCAAGCCGCCGCCGCTGCCCGCGCCCAAAAGCCGGATACGGCAGAGAAGGACCCTGGGAATGACCTCCCCCTGAGTGGGGAGGAAATGGCAGCCATGATCAACGATGAAGGGTTCTTGAAGTACTTCTACAGTGTCGTCGATGCCCAGTCGATAGAAGAACGCCTGAGACTGTTGAAGGCCAGGATGGAGGAGAATGGGTGGCACGACGCCGGATTGGAGAAAAGCATACGAGAGCACAAGTTCATTGCGTTACTCGTCGAAAGAGCGCAACGAAGGAAAGAGAGGGGTGAACAGAAGTGAGAGGGAGGTACATTGACACGGGGGCCAGCAGACCGCCATCCGCTGACCCCCTCAATCGGAGGAGGATTCAATCACATGGCAACGGAAAGGGCCGATCTGCATGGAGGGTTCAGCGTCGAGAGTCTCAGTGATGACGATGCAAGGATACATGGCATCGATCCCGGGGGGACCCCCCTTGGCGTCTTGACCGTCTATACTACTGCCGAGAACGGTAGCCGACTTACCACTCGCTACATCTTCCCCCAATTTGCGTTGCGTAACTTGGCCCATGAAATCCTCCGGCGATTTCCAGACGACGGCTAGAGCTTGCTCAACGTTAGCCCCGCTTGTCAACCCCAAATTCACACAGTACCGACTCTCTGGGTTGAACAGCCGCCACGGACAAGCCGAAACAAGGAAGGGGGCGGTGCTTGCACACCGCCCCCTTTCCTTGTTGGTTGCGCGCGGGCTCAGTGCTTCGTCGTCGGCCACCTCCCCTGCACCATGGCGTTGAAGTCATCCGTGAAGAAGAACTTCTCCTGGCCGAAGGCGGGGCGCAACTGGTCGAACCAGGTGGCCTCGGGGTCGTAGGCGGCGAAGAAGGGGCGTCCGACCCAGTCGGGGTTGCGTCCCTGGAGGAAGCGGAGGATGAACACTTTCTCGCCGCCGATCTCCTGCACGTCCTGGACCTCCACCTTGCCCGGGGTGGCGCTCATGCTCGGGCCGCGCACGGTGCGGGACAAGCCGGAGACGAACTTGTAGGCGTTCTGGAAAATTTCGCAGCAGCGGTCCAGCGGCACCTCGAAGTAATTGCGCGCGCCGGTGTCGCGTTCCACGAACATATAGTAGGGGATCATCCCCAGCCGCACCTCTTCCTCCCACATGCGGATCCACACGTCCGAGGAGTCGTTGATGTGGCGCAGCAGCGGCGCCTGGCAGCGGATCACCGCACCGGCGTCGCGCAGGCGGCGGATCGCCTCCCGGACCACGTTGGTCTCAAGCTCCCGCCAGTGGTTGAAGTGGGCCATGATGGCGACGTGCTTGCCCGCCTTCACGATCTTCTCCAGCAGCCGCAGCATGTCGTCCGCGTCCTCGTCGCCGACGAAACGGTAGGGCCAGAACGTCAAAGCCTTGGTGCCGATGCGGATGTCCTGCACGTGGGCGAACCGCGGGTCGTCCACCAGCGGCTCCAGGTAATTGGCGAATACCGCGGTCTTCATGATCATGGGGTCGCCGCCGGTCACCAGGAGGTCGGTGACGTCAGGATGCGTGGCCAGATAGTCATGCAGCCCGTCCGCTTCCTTGGCGACGATCTTGAGCTCGTTGTCGCCCACGAACTGCGCCCAGCGGAAGCAGAACGTGCAATAGGCGTGGCAGGTCTGCCCCTGGCTGGGGAAGAACAGCACGGTCTCGCGGTACTTGTGCTGAAGACCGTGGATCGTCTCGTGCCCGACCTGGGGGATGTTCAGCTCCCGCTGGCCGGCAGGGTGCGGGTTGAGTTTCTCGCGGATCTCGTGGGCACCTTCCTTGATCTCCTTCGCCGAAGCGTCGCGCCGGAAAAGGTCGGCCATACGCAGGAAGTCGTCCTCCTCGAGCATCCCCTGCTGCGGGAAGGTCATCTGGAAGACCGGGTCGTCGGGCACCCGGTCCCAGTCGATGAGGTGGTCGATCACGTACCGGTTGGAGCGGAAGGGCAGCACGTTGGCCACCACTTTCATGGCGAAGCGGTCGTCCCTGGGAAGACGTTCGAGCTGCGAAATTTCGTCGAGATGCTTCGTCGACAGCGCCTTGTAGCGTTCGGAGGGAAAGATCGGCGCCTCCCGGGTGAGGTACTCTTCTTCCGCTTGAACGGACATCGCCCCCGGGTCGCGCGCGGGCTCTTTTCCGGTTTCCGACGGGACTTTGCTCATGACTCACCTCCCAAGTTATCGGGTCTCGTCTTTCGAGCCTTGGCTCTGAGTAGAAGTATACTCCGTAGACGGCAATTTGAAAGACAGAATTGAGAATAATCGTTGCCAACATAGTATTGCAAGGGCCGTGTACGCTCTCGGAGGAGTGATTTTTTCGGCCTTTGCCGTTTTTTCTGCTTTACTATTCATTAGGGGCGATTGGTTATTCGGATACAGCCTCACGAAGGCTCGAAAGGAGCGAACGTCATGGCCACGGATCTGTTTTCCACCGCGCGGGAGCGCCTCGAAGACGCCGCCCGCTATCTCGACATCGAGCGCGAGATCATCGACCAGCTCCGGTATCCCAAGGAAACGCTGGCCGCCACCCTGCTGGTGCGCATGGACGACGGCTCGCGCAAGGCGTTCAAGGCGTGGCGCTGCCGCTACGACGACACCCGCGGCCCCACCAAGGGCGGCATCCGCTTCCACCCCGCGGTGAACGTGGACGAGGTGATGACGCTGGCGTTCTGGATGACCTTCAAGTGCGCGGTCGTAAACCTCCCCTTCGGCGGCGCCAAGGGCGGCGTGTCGGTGGATGTCAAGACCCTCTCCCGGGCCGAGCTGGAGCGCCTGAGCCGCTCCTACGTCGAGGCGTTCTCGCGCTTCATCGGACCCGAGCGCGACATCCCCGCCCCCGACATGTACACCAACGGCATCGTCATGGCCTGGATGGCGGACGAGTACGGCACCATCACCGGCCATCCCAGCCCGGCCATCATCACCGGCAAGCCGGTGGCGCTGGGCGGCTCGCTCGGACGTGACGACGCCACCGGCCGGGGCGGTTTCAATATTCTGAACCACCTGAAGGAGGAGCTCGGGGTCAGCCGCGAAACGTCGCGGATCGTGCTGCAGGGATTCGGCAACGCCTCGTTTCACTGCGCCCGCCTCCTCCACGACGACGGGTACCGCATCATCGGGCTTTCGGATTCGACCACGGCCATCCATGACCCCGACGGCATGAATCCCTACGCGGTGATGGAGCACAAGAAACGCACCGGACACGTCGCCGGAGCGCCCACGCACGGCACGGCGCGCGAGCTCGACAACGCGGCGCTGCTGGAAACGGAATGCGACGTGCTGATTCCCGCCGCGGTGGAGAACCAGATCACCGAAACCAACGCGGCCAGGATCCAGGCGCCGGTCATCCTGGAGCTCGCAAACGGCCCGACAACGCCGGCCGGCGACGCGGTCCTCGACAAGAAGGGCACGGTGGTGATTCCCGACATCCTAGCCAATTCGGGCGGGGTGACGGTGTCCTACTTCGAGTGGGTGCAGAACAAGGCTGGCTACTACTGGCCGGTGGAGGAGGTGCACGCCAAGCTCAAGGCCATCCTGGAGCCCGAAACCCGGCGCGTGTGGGACGTGGCCAGGGACAAGGCCGTCAGCATGCGCACCGCCGCCTATGTCCACGCCCTTGAGCGCATCGGAGACGCGGTGGAGGCCCGCGGCACCAAGGCGTTCTTCAACCCGTTGGGCTAGTGTCCTGTCTGGTCACTAGGGCCGCCGCGGGCCGTTCCTTCAGCGGATCCTGATCGGCGGCGGTGCGGTCCGCGTCCTCCAGCAAATGAGACGGAGTCTCCGCCATTCCTGGTGGTCGCCGCCGAATACCTTTCCGGTGGCGCGCGGCGCGCGGCGCACGGTCTCGATACGCTCGCGGGTGAGTGGATGGGTCGAAAGGAAACCGGAAAGCGCACCTTCGCCCTGTGCCTGCGCCGCGAGCGCCCGAGTAAAGAACTCCTCGAATCCCTTGGAATCGATTCCCGCGGCATACAGGCGTTCCAACGCATAGTCGTCCGCCTGCCGCTCAGCTACGCGGGAGTAGCCGCTGTTGAGCACCCATCGGCCGAGTCCCGTGATCAGGATACCCCCGGCCACGTCGCCGGTCACGAGGCCCACCACGACCGAGACGGCCGCCGTACGGTACAAACCCTGGATCGGGTGGTCGTATTGGATGTGGCCGATTTCATGAGCGATGACGCCCGCGACTTCCTCCGCGCTCAGGGCGTTGTCGATGAGCCCCTTGGTCAGGACGACGATGCCGCCGGGCAGGGCGAATGCGTTGTCCATCCTCGTATTGATCACGACGAGGCGCAAGGACGGCGGCTCGGGCATGTTCGCGGTGACGCGGACGGCCATCACCCTCAGGGCGTTCTGTCCCTCCGCATCGTTGCAATAGGTCCGCCGGTGCCGGGGTGGTCCGCTGGGGTCGATCTGGACGAGACGGGCGAGCTGCCGCAAAGTCATGAAGCCGATGCGTTCCCTGACGGTGTGCGGAGTGACCGCCGCCAATTGCTCCGACAGGGAAGGCACGACGACAAGGAGAATGAACGTGATGGACCCGACGGCGGCTCCGGCCCACCCCACGATGCGGGCAAGGCCTCCCCATGACAGACGCACCTGGCGATAGAGCCGGGGCGCCACCCCCTCGAGCGCCTCGACCACGCCGGGATCGTCGACCACCAGTCGCGCGGTGGTGCCGTCCAACCCGATCCGCACAGGCTCGCCCTCACGCGGCGGCTCCGCCAGGATCACCCGCTCGGCCGGCCAGTGCGCCAGCATGGCCCCGTGCACGGCGAAGACGACGATGCCCACATCCGTGACGGCGATGACGGTCGGTTGTGCCCGGGCCACGACGCCATCGTAGTAGTCGGCTGCGAACCTCATGCCTAGTGTCGCGTCCCATGATTTCCTGGCATAAGTTGCGCAGGATTTTTTGTCGTC
>JAPPNE010000059.1 GCA_028818775.1 Deltaproteobacteria bacterium
ATGTTGCGGTACTGCAGCTTGGCCATCGAAACCCTCCCCAATCGAAAGTCGTCCTGTTGTTCAAACCCTTGTCTTCGGTTCTCCGCCCGCTTGCCGGCGTTCCGCTCTTTGCCCCCGCGGGCCCGCTGCTCCTCGCGCTCTCCGTCACTCCATCCCCGGACAACCGAAGGCTTGCTCCCGAAACCCCCGAAAAACCCATGGCGAACCGTAAGCACAACGCAAGCGACCAGCTTGAAACGCCTGTCTATTCAAGCGTACCAAAGTCCGCTTTGCAAGAGGCGTCCGTTATTTGAAAACATACCATAATAACAGTCAGTTAGCCCATGATGTCGACAGGTGGCTGCGGATGAGGTCTCGTGTCGGAGTGTGGCGAAATTTACGAAAACAGTTGTTTGTGAAGGTGCCGCCGACGTCGACTCCGACCATGTATCGACCTCGGAAATCACTCATAAGTGGCTGATATATATTGGTTGTTTGGCAAATCCTTGGAACAAGTTAACCCTGAAGCGCTGTGGACTGCTTTCCATCGGAGAAGCGTCTCTACGTGTACAGGTTCAACTGACCCCCAGGTAAGGAACAACTAAAGGGGAAGGTGCCCAACTGTAATGGCCGAGCCGTTTCGATTCAAGCAATCGGCCGGGTCGTCAAGAACGGCGCTTTAACCTCGCTGGTTGGAGGTGCTATATTTGGCCAGCCAAATGTCCTGGAACTGGTCGACGAAGACGACGGAGTAGATGGTTGGCTACGACCCTGGAGGCTCGGCAGGAAACAGTCGGATTCGTCCTGCCCGAGCCCGCCGCAACCCTCGATCTCATGATGGACGACGGCGCGCCGATACGCATCGTGCGTCATGGCGCCCCGTCCGGGCCGCGTGTCGTGCTGAGCCACGGAGCCGGCTTTGCGAGCGATTCCTACTTCCCGTTCTGGCGGCTGATGCTGGAGCGTTTCGACCTTGCCCTGTTCGATTTTCGCAACTGCGGGCGAAACCCGTTCCACGCGGGGGAGACGCACCACTATCCTCAATTCGCGCGCGACAGCACGGCGGTGCATTGCGCGATCGCCGGGGAATGGGGCGAGAAGACCACTATCGGCGTCTTTCACTCCATGTCCGCGATCACGGCCCTGCTCGCGGTCGTCGAAGGCGTCTGGCACTGGGATGCGCTGGTGCTGTTCGACCCGCCGATGGTGCCGCCGGAAGGCAGTCCGCTGCGCGGCCCGAGGATTACCGCGGGCGAGGTGCAGCGCGACGCCAACCTGATCCGCCAGAACCGGTTCCGGAATCCCGAGGAACTGGCTGAGGTATTCCGTTACCTGAACCAGTTCCGGCGCCTGCGGAAGGGGGTGGCGGAACTCAACGCACGCTCAGTGATGCGCTTCGATCCCGCATGCGGAGATTGGCTGCTCTGTTGCCCCGGCCCGGTCGAAGCCGGTCTCTATACCGACGTCACCGAGCTGCCGATCTGGCGGAAGCCCGGCCCGCCGGCGCGCCCGCTCCTGATCGTCGGCTCCGACCCGGAGCCCGAGGACGCAGCGAAGACCGCGTCCTGCTGCAAGCTGTTCTGCGAGACGTTCGGCATCGATTACGCCGTCGTGCCCGATACCAGCCACCTCCTGCAGCTCGAGGAACCTGAACAGTGCTTCGCTCTGTTCAGCCGCTTCCTCGCCGACAACGGGATCGGCGCATGACGGGCCGCGATGACGCCAAGGCCGTTCGTCATCGACCTTACCAATGCCCGGGAAGGATCTCGGCCATCGCGAAGGCATGAGGTTTGTGTCCGGCATAACGATAACGGCGCTCTTGCACACTAACATTTACGGAATTAGCTAAGCCCCTGACGGCCTTGACCCGTTGCGTGGGTTTTTCGCGTACTCCCGCTCTCACCCGAAATCCCGCGAGAACGCCTGGCGCTGCTCGGTGTTTCCGAGCATGATCAGTTCGCTGCCCTTGTGGAGGGAGGTGGAGGGCGGTGGGTTGGTGACGACGACGCCGTTCTGCTGCACGCCGACGACGGTGAGCCCGGTGCGCTCGGCCACGGCGGCGGCGCCCAGGTCCCGGCCGACGAGACGGGGCGGCGCGGGAACGACGAACAGTTCCACGCCTTCGCCGATGACCAACAGTTCCTGTCCGTGGAGTTGGGCGAAGATGTCCTCCACGCCCTGGGAGGTGTAGCTCAGGGCGAAGTCGGCGCCGGCCCGGTATATGGCCTCGAGGTTGCGCGGGTGCGTGAGGCGGCTGAGGATGAGGACCTCGGGATTGAGGCGCCGGCAAAAGACCGCCAGGTAGATGTTCGTGGCGTCGTCGCTGCTGGACAGCACTACCGCGGGCGTATCGTTCAGACCGGCCTCCATCAGCAGGTCCCGGTCGGCGGCGTCGCCGATGAAGAGCCGGCTGGGAATCTCGCCGATGCGCGCCCGCAGGGCCTCGTTGCGCTCGATGAGGTGCACGTCCACGTCCTTGCGCCGGATGGCCCGGGAGGTGGCGCGTCCGACCTTGCCGCCGCCGATCACCAGCACCGGGTGGTAGTTGATGTCGTAGATGACCAGCAGCAGGTTCAGCTCCAGGATCTGCTGCTCGGTGCCCGCCACCATGAGCAGGCTGGCATGGGACAGGTACGTGTCGGGCCGCGCCGGCAGGAGCTTGCCGCGCTCCCAGACGCTGACGATCTCCACGCCGGTGGCTTCGCGGATCTGCGTTTCACGGATGGTGCGGCCGGCGAACGGGGTGTTGTGCACGGCGAACTCGGCGATGCGCAGGTTGCGGATGCCGCCGATGACGTGCACCTCGGCGTGGCCGGCGTTGACGCGGTTGGCCAGGCGTGCCGCAAGCTGCTGGTGCAGCGGCAGCACGTGGCTGCAGCCGCTCAGTTCCAGCACGTCGATGGAGTCCTCCGCTTCCGCCGTGGCGACGATGGGAACGCTGGGGGCCACGTCCCGGGCGGTGATGGTGATGTTGGTGTTCACCGCGTCGCCCAGGTTGGCGAGAATGAGGCGCGCGCGTGGCGCCCGCAGGCTTATGTAGGTCTCCCGGCTGTCGACGTCGCCGGTGATGACCGACAGGCCCTCGCGATGCTTGCGCGCGGCCTCGGCGGGGTCCGGCTCGATGAGTTGGTAGGCGATATCGTACAACGCCAGCCGCTCGATGAGACCGATGGCGAGCGCGTCGTAGCCGCAGATGATGACGTGCCCCGCCAGGTCCTCCGGCACCTGGCGCGGCGCGCGGCCGCGTATCTGGGCTTCCAGCCAAGGCCCGTAGAATGAACGGATCAGTGTGAACGGCAGCAGGATCAGCAGCAGGATGATGCCCGACAAGAGGACCAGGATGCTGAAGATTTTCCCGACGTCGCTGTGGAAGACGATGTCGCCGAACCCCAGGGTGCTCATGACGGTCAGGGTCCAGTAGAAACCGGTGATCCAGGAGTAGTCCCTGCCTTCCAGGCCGACCATGATGACGTGGAAGAGGATGGTATAGACGACGATGGTGCCGACGAGTATTGCCAGAAACTTGAGCAGCACGCCCAGGTTGCGGCGGGTTTCCGGTGCCTCCAGGAAGGAGTAGATGAGGCTGACCAGGACTTTCACGACAAGGCCTTGTGATCGCGAAGTGTTTCAGGACTCCTCTTGCACATGAGGAAGGCGGACGCGCTTCAGCCTTCCGCCAACCAGCGCCCGATGCCCACGAGCTCCCAGTCCTTGCGGTAGTAGCCGAGGAGCTGTACCCCCAGCGGCATGGCGTCGAGCGCCAGCAGCGGCAGGTTCAGGGTGGGAACGCCCACCACCGAAGAGAGCTCGCCGTAGATCGAGTTGCCCACCGGCATTCCCACCGGCGCGGCGTCCACCGAGTTGAGGGTGACGAATGCGTCGGCGCGGCCCGCCATGGCCTCCCACTGCCGGCGGAAGTCCCGGCACCAGTCCAGCGCTCCGGCGTAGTCCGCGGAGGTCAGTCCCCGGCCCACCTCCACCCGTTCCAGCACCCGCTCGCTCAAGAGCTCCGGGCAGCGGTCGGCATACAGCGCCAGCGGGTAGCGCCCCTCGTAGGTGAGCATCAGCAGGATGACCTCCGGCAGCTCCCGGAGCTTGTGCTCGACGGCTTCCACCTCCGGGTCGTCGGCGCGGCCCGCCACCGCCACCCCCCTGGAGCGCAGCTCTTCGACGTATCCTTCGAAGACCGCCTTGGTTTCATCCAGGGTCGCGTCCCATCCGGCGGTCTCGAGCCGCACCACGCGCCGGGGCTTGCTCGCGGGCGGCAGCGAGGGCTCGCCGTTGAGGCTCGGATGGCCGGGGTCCCCGCCGGCGGTGTGCGAGATGTACCAGGCCGTGCCCCACATGTCCTCCAGGCTGCCGGCGAGGATACCCAGGTGGGCCAGGCTCGGCGCCGAGGGAAATCCCCCCAAGGTGTTGAGGGCGCCGTAGGAGGCCTTAATGGCGTAGGTGCCGCAGTAGGCCGCCGGCCGCAGCACCGAGCCGCGCACCTGCGTGCCCGTGGCCGCCGGCACCATGCGCGCGCCCACCGCGGCGGCGCTGCCGCTGGAGGAGCCCCCGGGGGTGCGCGACACGTCCCAGGGGTTGCGCGTCGGACCGGGCGCGGCGAAGGCGAACTCCGTGGTCACGGTCTTGCCCAGGATGAGCGCGCCGCCCTTGCGCAGGGCGTGGACCGCGGCGCCGTCCCAGCCGGACTGCCAGCCCTCCAGCACCGGGCTGCCCACCTCCATGGGCATGTCCTCGGTCTCGTGCACGTCCTTGATGGCCATGGGCATGCCGTCCACCGCGGACAGGGGCCGTCCCTCCTTGTAGCGCGCCGTGGCCGCGTCCGCCGCCTCGCGCGCGCCCTCCACGTTCATGCGCACGAAGGCTTTGACTTCCGGCTCCAGCGCTTCGATGGTTTCCAGGCAGCGCTCCAGATACGCACGGGGGGTGTCGCTGCCGTCGAGAAACGCAGGGACCGCGGCGGCGTAGCACAACAGGTTGGCGGTCTTGGGGTCGTAGGGAACTTTGCGTCCAGCCATGGGGTCCTTTCAGGGTTGCCGGGCAGCGGAGGAGTTTGCTCGCGAACAGCTTGGTGCGTCGCCTTGCCCCGGAACGCGTCGAACCTTGGCATTATAGACAACAAAATGCCAAGAAAAAAAGATGAATATGGAAAGCACCAAAGCCCCGAATCGAATGACGATTCGAACGCTCCGGGTGCTCGCCGGAGTGTGGATCCTGGTGGCGGCCTGCGGCGCGCCGGCCGCGGCGGCGGAACGCCTGCTCGTGTTCGCGGCGGGCAGCCTCCAGGGTGCGGTGGACGAGGTGGCGCGGGCCTACGAGCGGGCGGGCGGGGCGCGGGTGGCGGTGTCCTATGCGGCGAGTTCCGTCCTGGCGCGGCAGATCGAGCAGGGCGCCGCGGCGGACGTCTACATCTCGGCCAGTCCCAAGTGGATGGACCGGCTGGAGCGCGGGCGCTGGCTGCGCCCGGGGACCCGCGGCAACCTCCTCGGCAACCGGCTGGTGCTGGTGGCGCCGGCGGACCGCGCCGCCCCGGTGACGATCCATACCGGCTTCCCCCTGGCGCGCATCCTCGACGGCGGGCGGCTGGCCATGGGCGATCCGTCCTACGTCCCCGCGGGGGTCTACGCCAAGGCGGCGCTGAAGACCTTCGGCGTCTGGCGGACCGTGGCGGACCGGCTCGCCGGCACCCCGGACGTGCGCCGGGCGCTGGCGCTGGTGGCGCGGGGCGAGGCGCCCTACGGCATCGTCTACGCCACCGACGCACAGGCGGATCCGAGAGTCGCGGTGGTGGGGGTCTTCCCCGAGCACTCCCATCCGTCCATCGACTATTCAGCGGCCATCCCCGCCGCCAGCATCCACCCCGAGGCGGAACGTCTCCTGGGTTTCCTGTGGTCGCCCAAGGCTGGAGCGGCATTCGCGGCCCACGGCTTCGCGGTGCGGGAGCCCTAGCGCCCTCATGTGGTCCCTGAGCCCAGCGGAAGTCGAGGCGCTCGGCCTGAGCGTGCGCGTCGCCGCCTGGAGCACGGCGGCGGGCCTTCCACTGGCGGTGGCGGCGGCCCACGTGCTGGCGCGCCGCGACTTCTGGGGCAAGGAGGTCCTGAACGCCCTGCTGCACATGCCGCTGGTGCTGCCGCCGGTGGTGACCGGGTACCTGCTGCTCCTGCTGCTGGGGCGACGGGGCTTTGTGGGCGCGTGGCTCGAGCAGACTTTCGGTCTGGTGTTCGCCTTTCGCTGGACCGGCGCGGTGGTGGCCGCGGCGGTGGTGGCCTTCCCCTTGATGGTGCGGCCCATCCGCCTCAGCCTGGAGGCCGTCGACCCGCGCCTGGAGGCCGCCGCCAAAACCCTTGGGGCCAACCGCTTCTGGGCTTGGCTAACGGTGACGCTGCCCTTGAGCCTGCCGGGGATCGTGGTGGGCGCCATCCTCGGCTTCACCCGGAGCCTCGGGGAGTTCGGCGCCACGGTCACGTTCGTGTCGAACATCCCCGGCGAGACCCAGACCCTGTCCCTGGCGGTCTATTCCGCGCTCCAGGTGCCCGGCGGAGAGCCGGGCGCCATGCGCCTCACCGTCATCATCGTTGTGGTCACCATCGTAGCGCTGGTAGCGTCGGAGATGCTGGGGCGCTACGTCGCGCGCAGGACCCGGGGGTACGCGAGTGCTTGAAGTGGACGTCGAGCGCCGCCTCGGGGACTTCCGCATCGAGGCCCGGTTCCGCAGCGAACGCGGGGTCACGGCCCTGTTCGGCCGCTCCGGCGCCGGCAAGACGTCCATCGTGAACATGGTGAGCGGGCTCCTGAGGCCCGACCGCGGGCGCATCGCGGTGGACGGCCACGTGCTCTTCGACAGCGTCGCGGGCGTCGACCTGCCGCCGTGGAAGCGGCGCCTCGGCTACGTTTTCCAGGAAGGACGCCTGTTCCCCCACTTGACCGTGCGCCGGAACCTGCTCTACGGCCGGCGCTTCGCCCCCGCCGCCGAGCGCTACCTGGCCATGGAGCAGGCGGTCGAGTTGCTGGACCTGGGCGCCCTGCTGAGGCGCCGCCCGTTGTCGCTATCGGGCGGCGAGAAGCAGCGCGTGGCCATGGGGCGGGCGCTCCTGAGCAGCCCGCGGGCGCTCTTGATGGACGAGCCTCTGGCGTCCCTCGACGTGCTCATGAAACGGGAGATCCTGCCCTACATCGAGCGCCTCGACGAGATGGGCATTCCCATCCTCTACGTGAGCCATTCCCTCGACGAGGTGTCGCGGCTGGCGCGCAACCTCGTGCTGGTGTCCGCGGGCCGGGTCACGGCGTCCGGCGAAGTGGACGAGATCCTCAACCGGCTGGACCTGTGGTCGCCGGAGGACGAGACCGAAACCGGCACCATGCTCACCACACGGGTCGCGCGCCACGACGCCGAGGGCGGCATCACGCACCTCGAATTCCGCGGCGGCGAGCTGCGGGTGCCGCTGGCGGACATCCCGGAAGGGGTTGCGGTGCGCGTGTGGATCCGCGCGCGGGACGTGGGCGTGGCCACGGAGCGGCCGCGCGGACTGAGCCTGCGCAACGTGCTCCGGGGGACCCTGGTGGAGATAGGCGAGGGCGGCGCCGGCCCGGTGACGGAGCTGAGGCTGCGTATCGGCGACACCACGCTCACCGCGCTCGTGACCCGGGGGGCGGTGCGCGAGCTGGCGCTGGCGCCCGGCCAGGAGGTCTACGCCCTCATCAAGAGCGCCAACCTCGACCGGCGCCAACTCAGCCTGGTGGCGGCGATGGCCGGGCCGGGGAGCCCGCTTTGAACAGCGCATCTCGAAGCACCTTCTCGTCCCTGCGCAACCGCGACTTCCGGTATTTGTGGGCCGGCACCTGTTTCCTGAGCGGCGGGCTGTGGATCCAGCAGGTGACCCTGGGCTGGGCCACCTACGAGATGACCGGGTCGTCGATCCTGCTGGGGGCGATCAACGGCCTGCGCTTCGTGCCCTTTCTCATCTTCAGCCCGCTGGCCGGGGTGGCCGCGGACCGCACGGACCGGCGCCGGCTCATGATGACCACGCAGTGGTGCATTCTGCTCACGGCCCTGGGCATGGGCCTGGTGGTGAGCCTGGGGCTGCTGGAGGTGTGGCACCTGTTCGCCTTCACGCTGGTGACCGGCGTGGTGTGGTCCTTCAGTGAACCCGTGCGCCAGGCGCTCATCCCCGACGTGGTGCCGCGGGCGGAGCTGATGAACGCCGTGGCCCTCAACTCCGCGGCCTTCAACTTCACCAAGATCATCGGCCCCAGCGTGGGCGGGGTGCTCATCGTCGCGTTCGGGCTGGCGGGGAACTTCTACATCCAGAGCGCAACCTATCTGTTCGTGCTGTGGATGATCTACCGGATGCACGTGCCCGTGCGGATCAGCGAGGCGGCGGGCTCGTCGGTGTTGAGCAACCTGCGCGAGGGCATCCGCTACGTGTGGGCGGAACCGGTGGTGTTCGCGGTCATGGCCACGGCCATGATCCCGCGTCTCTTCGCCATGCCCTACCAGGCGCTCCTGCCCATCTTCCAGAAGGACGTGCTGCAGGTGGGCGCGGACGGCCTGGGTCTCATGATGGCGGCGCCGGGCCTCGGCGCCATGCTGGCCATGCTGAGCGTCGCTCATTTCGCCAGCAGGGTGAGCCGGCCGGGGCTCCTGATGCTCGCGGCGCTGGTGCTGCAAGGGATCTTCCTCGCCCTGTTCGCGCTGGTGCACACGCTGCCGCTGGCGCTGCTGACCCTGGTCATCGTCGGCGGATTCCAGGTGCTGTTCATGTCGGTCTCCAACATGGTGCTGCACATGACCGTGCCGGACCAACTGCGCGGCCGGGTCATGAGCATCTACATGCTCGACCGCGGCATCACCCCGGCCGGAGCCTTGCTCGCCGGCATCAGCGCGCACTTCGTCGGCGCCCCCTACACCGTGATGGGCATGGGCGCCCTCGTGCTCGCGCTGGCCGCCGTGGTGATCCTGTTCCTGCCGAGCCTGCGCAAGGTGCGGGCCTGATCCCGTATCCAGTCCCGTACGGGGGGTGGCGGCCAGGCGAATCCTTGACAACCCGCGGCTTCCGCTGTTTCCTTTGGACAGGATGACGCGACACAACGGCACGTGGGTCGATCTCGACCGGGGCATCGTCAGCCGGGAGATCTTCGTCGACGAGGACATCTATCGCTCCGAGCTGGAGCGGATCTTCGCGCGCGCGTGGCTCTTCGTGGGCCACGAGAGCCAGGTCCCCGAGGCCGGCGACTTCTTCCTTTCGCGCATGGGGGACGAGTCGGTCATTCTGACGCGCGACCCGCAGGGGCGCATCCACGTGCTGCTCAACACCTGCCGGCACCGGGGCATGAAAGTGTGCCGCTACGACCAGGGCAACACGTCGGTGTTCACCTGCCCGTATCACGGTTGGAGCTACTCCACCGACGGCGGCCTGGTGAAGACGCCCGGGGACCTCTACGGCGTGCCGCAGTACCGCGCGGGCTACGACGAACAGCTCGACAAGGCCGAGTGGGGGCTTATCCACGCGGCGCGGATGGAGGTCTACAAGGGCACCGTCTGGGCCAATTGGGACGCGTCCGCGCCGTCCTTCGAGGAGTACCTGGGGGGCATGCGCCTGTACCTGGACGCGCTGCTGGATGCGCGGGACGGCGGCGCGGGCGGCTCGGAGGTGCTCGGCGGCGTGGTCAAGTGGCGCATGCCGTGCAACTGGAAGTTCGCCGCCGAGAACTTCGCCTGGGACACTTATCACAGCCCCACCACCCACAAGTCCGCCGAGATCGCCGGCGTCGGGCCGGGGGGCGAGGGCCAGGAGCGGCACGGCTCGACGCACCGGAACCAGGCCAGGCGGTTCACCAGCGGGTTGATGGCGTTTCCCGCCCTCGGCCACGCCACCATCACCGGGCCGCCGGAGGTGGGCGCCGAGGCGTGGTTTCCCGAGTTCCCCAACGATCCGGTGGTGGCGGAGTACTTCAAGGAGGTGGAGGCCAGGCGGCGGGAGCGGCAGAAGGGCAAGGTCACCGTGACCCCGGGCAACGGCAGCATCTTCCCCAACACCTCGTTCCATCCTTGGTTCCCGCGCACCATGGTGGTGTGGCATCCGCTGGGCGCGGGCCGGACCGAGGCGTGGCGCTGGTACCTGGTGGACCGGGACGCCCCCTGGGAGGTCAAGGACCTGCTGCGCCGTTACTACATGCGCTTTTCCGGCCCGGCGGGCATGGTGGAGTCCGACGACATGGACAACTGGATCTACGCCACCGAGGCCAGCCGGGGCACCATCGCGCGCCGCTACCCTTACCACTACGGCATGGGGCTGGGGTTCGCGCAGCCCGTGGAGAACCTGCCCGACGCGGTGACCGTCAAGGCGTCCTTTTCCGAGGAAGGCGCCCGGGCGTTCTACCGGCGCTGGTCGGAGTTGATGAGTGACCAGCCGTAAGGCCACGCTGGCGGGAAAGGTGGCTCCGGCCCCGGACGGCGCCGGGCTTGCCTACCTGCTGCTGGCGCAGGAGGTGCACGAGTTCCTGTGCGCCGAGGCGGACCTGCTGGACGAGCGCCGCTACGAGGAGTGGCTGGAACTCCTGACCGACGACGTCTCCTACTGGGCGCCCATGCGCCGGAACGTCCAGTTCGGCCACTGGGACACGGAGAACACGCGCCAGGGCCGGGACATGAACTGGTTCGACGAGGGCAAGAGCACCCTTCGGCTGCGCATCAAGCAGATCACCTCCGGAGTCCACTGGGTGGAGGAGCCCGCGCCGCGGGTCTCCCGGCTGATCACCAACGTCCACGGCCTCCGGGCCACGCCGAGCCTGGAAGAACCCGAGGAAGTCAGCGTCAAGTACCGCGTCCTGATCTACCGCAACAAGCTCGAGGACAGCACCGACGTCTTCGCCGGCAAGCGCGACGACGTGCTGCGCAAGGTGGACGGCCGGTGGAAGATATGCAAGCGCGTCATGCTGCTGGACCAAAGCGTGCTGCTCTCCGCCACCATGCCGTTCGTGCTGTAGGGCGCCATCGTTGCCCGTTTTCCGGCGCATTCGAAGAGAGACGCTCCGACCCGCGGGCTCCGTCAGACGTCGATGAAGAGTTCGCGAAGGTCGGGCCTGTGCGAGATGAGGCCTTGGGCCAGGGAGTAATCCAGGAACTTCTCCAGGCCCTTGCGGTTGGCCTCCAGGCCGTGGGGCCAGGGGTCGGAGCCGAGGACTTCCGCGGTGCCGTCGACGTACTCGGAGAACCACGGCAGCACCCCGGCCGTGCTGACCCGCTCCAGCCGCTTGAAGAAGGCTTCCTTCTCCTTCCTGAGCACCCGCTCCACCTTGCGCGCGATCCCGAGCCCCTTCTCCAGGTGCTTCTCCCTGATGGCCATCAGGTGCATGAGCGGGATGACGCCGTGCCTGCGGAAGTATTCTTTCTCCCGTTCCACGGCGTCGGGGAAGAGGCAGCGCACGGCGCCGTCGGGCACCGGCGGCCTGGTCAGGTGCGCGTAGATCACCGCGTCGAGTTTCTTCTCCAGGAGCCAGTCGAAGAGCCGCGCTTCCCCGCCCGCGTTCTCCACCTTGCCGGCGAGTTCCCGGGGCAGCCTGACGCGCTCCACCCGTCCGGTGACCCAGCGGATGTCCTCCGGCCTGACGCCGTAGTCGTCCTCAAGGATGCCGCGAATCCACACCGCCGCGGTCATGTGATAGTCCGGCACCCCCACACGCTTGCCCTTGAGCTGCTCCCCGCTCACCAGCTTGCTGTCCGCGCGCACGAACAGCGCCGAGTGGCGAAAACGCCGGGACGTGAAGATGGGGAATGCCTTGTAGGCGCGCCAGCCCCGCTCCCGCATGATGGTGTAGCTCGACAGCGACAACTCCGTGACATCGTAGCGCGGCGACCGCAGCACCCGCCGGAACAGCTTGTTCGGCGGGTCCACGTAATGCCAGCGAATGTCCAGCCCGTACGCCTGGTGGCGCCCGCTCGTGAGCGCGCCGAAGAACGGGTAGTCATTGCTGGCCAGGGTGAGGGAGATGGGACGGGAATCGTTCCGTGATGGTTTGTCGGCCAAGTCCTTCTCCTTCCGGGACGGGCGTATGTTCAGGCCGGCGAAGTGTACGGCCTGCACCGCACCTCGTCGCCGATGTCGAACCGCATCAGGTCTTCGCCCAGCACCAGCGGTCCGGCGTAGGTCGCGCGGGTGGCCGGGACCAGGTCGGCGTCGGTGGCTTCGCCGAAGAGGAGGATGTGGTTGTAGACGGCGAGCCGGGGGCGGGTGCGCGCGAACACCTTGCCGGCGTCTTCCGGGGTGGTGTGGTTGCGGCGGATGCGTTCCAGGTTGGCGCGCTCCAGGCCTCCGCCCATGCCGTGAGTGACCTCGTGAACCAGGAGGTCGACGTCCTGCGAGTGCGCCATGAGGTTCTCATTGAAGGTGGTGTCGCCGGACAGGACCGCGGAGCGGCCGTTGAAGTCGATGCGGTAGCCGAAGGCGTCGAGCTGCTCGCCGCCGTGATCGACCTCGAAGGCGGTGACGCGGATGCCGTCCGAGTCGAAGACGACGCCCTCCTCGATCTCGGTGGATTCGAGCTTCACGCCGTCGGCGTTGTAGCTGTGGCTGCGCACTCGGATGTCGGTGGCGAAGGCTAAGGGGAGGTGCTCGGCCATTTGGTTCGTGCCCTCGGGTCCCCAGACCTTGAGCGGCACGGTGCGCCGGCCCCAGGGCCGGCCGATCCAGCCGGTGAGCCAGAGATCCGCGAAACCCACCACGTGGTCCGAGTGGTGGTGGGTGAGGAACATGCCCGTGATGTCGCCGAAGGGAAGCCCGAGCTGGTGCAGGCGTTGCAGCGCGCCGCGTCCGGCGTCGAACAAGAGCTTCTCGCCCCCTGCCTCCACGAGCGTGCTCGGCCCGAAACGGTCGAGCACGGGCGGCGGCGCACCCGTGCCCAGAAGGGTCACGCGAAAGAGATCATCGAATTCGTCTGCCATGCAGGCTCCCTACCGGTCTGCCCGGATACGGCTTAGCGGGCCTGACCAGCCGAGGATGCGGCGGTCGGCGGTGACAAGGCGGTGACCTTCCAGTGCCGTGGCGACGATCATGCGGTCCGCGGGATCGGCATGGAACTCGGGAAGACCAATGGCGCGGACGGCGATGGATCCATTGACCGCGATTTCTACTATGCCCTGGTCGAGCAGCTCGCGACGCCAGTGGGCGACGTCTTCAGGGAATCGAATCCGTCCCTTTTGTTGAAGCAACGCGATTTCCCAGAACGAAATCGCCGAGACGGCGACCTCCTCCGACGCCCATGCGCGGTCGATTTCCACTCGGGCATTGCCCCCGAGTCGGTCTTCATCCAATCTGGTCCAAAGGATGACGTGCGTATCCAGGACAATCACGAATCGCCGCTCCACGTCTTGCCCTTATCGGCCTCCCACTCCACATTGATGGGCTCGATAATGTCACCGATTATCTCAATTCTCCCCCTGTCGATGCCGAACAGGCTCTTGGGTCGTTCCCGGTAGGGCACCAGCCGCGAGACCGGACGGCCGTTCTTGGTGATGACGATCTCATAGCCGCCCTCGGCGACATCATCCATCAGCTTCAGACACTTCGCCTTGAACTCGGACGCCTTGATCGTCAGGGTTGTCTCGGCCATGGATCGCTCAACCTCCTTCAAGGTAGCCAGGGGTTCCTGTATTTGACCATGGTGCTGACCATGGTATCAAGGTGCTTCCCACTCCGCAATGCCGCCGGGGACCACGTGAAACAGCGGGTGCGGCAGGGGGGAGGTTTCCGCGAGCAATTCCTCGTGCCGTCGGGGTGAGCGCCTGCTCAGCTTGTCCATCAGATGGCGCCACTCGAACTCCATCTGGCCCTGCGGCACGTTGATCTGTCGGGACGTGCGGCGGCGCGCGATTCGACGTCGATCGAACCGGTAGCCGCGCGCCGCCGATTCCGCATGGACGATCCGCAGGTACTGGGCGATGGAGGACAAGGGGGGCGGGGTGCTGGCGAAAACGGAGCAACTGCGGATGGTTGCGGTATCCGGCGGTCGTCCCTGCCAGGACGGCCTGAGCGAGGAGCGCTTCCCGCCACAAGGCGACGAGCCCGCGTGCGTCGAGGTACCTCGGATGGAGACTCCACAAGCGCATGTCATCAGCATCACATCGGATCCGTCCCGGAGCAAGATGGGTCAGGAACCTTCGTATCGTGACGCGGGACAACGGCAGGTCAATGAGACGCGGTACCCGTATGTTCATATGGTCCGGAACGGCGGTTTCGTGGTAGCCTGATCGGCAGGGCGAACGGGATTTGATGGAGGTCGTTCGCCGAAACCAGTACCCCACGATGAATACGTCGGTGTCCATGGAAACGCCGTCCGGCAAGGCCGCGGCGGATGAGAATTTTCCGGTGGGCTCGTGGCTCTTGCCGGCGCGCCTGCGCCCGCACATCGCCACCTTCTACGCCTACGCCCGGGCCATCGACGACATCGCCGACAACCCGGCCCTGTCGCCCGGCGACAAGATCGCGCGCCTCGACGGTTTCGCCAACGCGGTCACCGGCGCCGGTGCCTCGGAGCCGGCTTTCGGCAAGGCGCACGCCATCCGTCGCAGCCTGGCCGAGACCGGCGTGACGCCCCGGCACTGCGTGGACCTGACCCGGGCGTTCAAGCAGGACGCGGTCAAGCTGCGCTATGACGACTGGGACGATCTCATGGGTTACTGCGACCTGTCGGCGGCGCCGGTGGGCCGCTACCTGGTGGACCTGCATGGCGAGTCGCCGGCGGCCTACCCCGCCTCCGATGCCCTGTGCAACGCCCTCCAGGTGCTCAACCACCTCCAGGACTGCGGCGAGGACTACAAGGCGCTGAACCGGGTCTACCTGCCGCGTGACTGGATGTCGGCCGCGGGAGCCGATGTAGGAGCCCTGGCGCATGGGGGCGCCGGCGCCCCCATGCGGCGGGTGTTGGACCGCTGCCTCGACCACACGGACCGGCTTCTGGAAACCGCGGACGCGCTGCCCGGCCACCTGCGCAACCTGCGTTTCGCCATGGAAGCCGCGGTCATTGTCGCCATCGCCTGGAGGCTCAGCGCGGAACTGCGCCGGCGCGATCCGCTGGCCGAACGGGTGGTGTTGACCAAGGTCCAGTACGCGGCGTGTTGCGCGCGCGGCATCGGCCGGGTGCTGTTCGAGCGGGCCTTGCGACGCAACCGCGGGCCGGGACCGCCTCGTGCCGGCACGCGCGGCGGCGAGGATGCGTCGAATGGCGGAAGGTAGGCGCACGGCGGGCTCGGCAGCCCCGGGGGAACGTGCCACGGAGCCGTGGACCCACGTTCACCGGGTTGTGGCGCGCTCGGGCACGTCGTTCCTGTGGGGCATGCGGGTGCTGCCGGCGGAGCGGCGCCGCGCCATGTACGCCATCTACGCATTTTGTCGCGAAGTAGACGACGTGGCCGACGAGCCTGGGGACAGCGCGGAGAAGAAGCGCGGATTGGCGGCGTGGCGTGAAGAGATCGCGCGGCTCTACGCGGGCGAGCCGCGGTGGCTTACGACAAGGGCGCTGTTGCAGCCCGTGCAGCGCTACGATTTGCCGCGGGAGGAGTTCCTCGCTGTTATCGACGGCGTCGAGACCGACACGGCGCCGGCGGTCAGGATGGGGACCCTGGATGACCTGCTGCGCTATTGCCGCAGGGTGGCGGGTGCCGTGGGGATGCTGTCCATACACGCGTTCGGCGTGCCTCGGGACCCTGGATACCAGATTGCCGAGACTCTCGGGAACGCCGTGCAACTCACCAACATCCTGCGCGACGTGAAGGAAGACGCGGCCAACGGACGTCTCTACGTCCCCCTGGACCTGATGCGGCGGCACGGCGTGCCGGAGAGTCCCCTGAGCGCGGTGTGCGACCAGCCGGGGTTCGTCGCGGCGTGTGCGGAGCTGGCGGGGATGGCGCGCGACCACTACGCCGGTACCGAACGGCTGCTGGCCCCGCTCGGGCGGCGCCAAGTCCGCCCCATCGTACTCATGATGGCGGTCTATCGCGAGACGCTCCGGCTCCTGGAAGACCGTGGCTGGACGCGCATGGACCGGTCCGTGCGGCTTGGCCGGGCGCGCAAACTGTGGGTCGCGTTGCGCTACGGCCTTCTCTGAGCGCCTTCTTTCGTGGCCCGGACCTATGTCATCGGCGCCGGTCTGGCCGGCCTTTCCGCCGCGGTTTCACTGGCGCGGGCGGGGCGCGCGGTGACCCTGTGCGAAGCCAGCGGGCAGGCCGGCGGGCGCTGCCGGTCCTACTTCGATGACAGGCTCGGTTGCGCCATCGACAACGGCAACCACCTGCTGCTCACCGGCAACCGCTCCACCATGAGTTACCTGGAGGCCATCGACGCCGCCGAGGAGTTGGTGGGGCCTGCTTCGGCCTGCTTCCCGTTCCTGGACCTCCGCAGCGGCGAGCGCTGGCGCCTGCGCCCCAACGCCGGCCCGCTGCCCTGGTGGATTCTCGACCCGCGCCGGCGCGTGCCCGGCACGCGCGCATTGGAGTACCTCTCCGGCCTCCGTATCGCGCTGGCGGGTGCGGACCGCACCGTGACCGATTGCGTGGGCGATCATGGTTCCCTGTTCGAGAGGTTCTGGGAACCGCTGGCCGTGGCCGCGCTGAACAGCCCGGTGCGGGCCGGCGCCGCGCGTCTGCTGTGGCCGGTTTTGCGTGAGACCTTCGGCAGGGGAGAGGCCGCCTGCCGGCCGCGCATCGCCCGGACCGGGCTCTCCGGGACGTTCGTGGACCCGGCGCTGGAGCTGCTGTGCCGGCGTGGCGCCGCCGTCCGGTTCGGCACCCGGTTGCGCGCCATCGCCGGCGAGGGCGGCGCGGCGCGGGGCTTGGATTTCGGCACCGAAGCGGTGGCCTTGAAAGACGGCGACAGCGTCGTCCTGGCGCTGCCGCCGCAGGTCGCGGCGAGCCTGGTGCCGGACCTCGCCGTCCCCGAGGAGAGCCACGCCATCGTCAACGCCCACTTCCGCCTGTCGGAACGCGGTGGCCTGCCTGAAGACCTGCCGTTCCTCGGGCTCATCGGCGGGACGGCCCAATGGCTGTTCGTCCGCGGCGATGTCGCGTCCATCACCATCAGCGCGGCCGACGGCATGGTCGACGAGGACGCCGACGCCATCGCCCGCAAGACGTGGCGCGACGTCGCCGCCGCCCTGGGGCGCCCGCCGCGGCCGCTGCCGCGGTACCGGGTCGTCAAGGAGAAGCGGGCGACGTTCGCGCAGACGCCGGCGCAGGTGAAACGCCGTCCGGGCACGCGCGGCCGTTTCGCCAACGTGTACCTGGCGGGGGACTGGATCGACACCGGGCTGCCCGCGACCATCGAGAGCGCCGTCCGCTCCGGCCACATGGCGGCGCGCGCCATCGATGGGGGCGTTCCGTAGCGGCCGGAAACATTGACCCTTGGGTGCCGCTGTTGCATAGTGAGTCAGAGAGGAAGGAATTCCAGTGGCGAAACGACCCTTGCGTGTCATCCTGGCGCGGCCGCGTGGTTTCTGCGCCGGCGTGGTCCGAGCGGTGGACATCGTCGAGCGTGCGCTCGAGATCTACGGCGCTCCGGTCTACGTGCGGCACGAGATCGTCCACAACAAGCACGTGGTGGACGGCTTGCGCGAGAAGGGCGCGGTCTTCGTCGAGAAGGTCTCGGACATCCCGAAGGGCGCGGTCACCGTGTTCAGCGCCCACGGCGTCGCTCGCAAGGTGGAGGATGCCGCCGACGCCCGCGCCTTGCAGGTGATCGACGCCACCTGCCCGCTGGTGAGCAAGGTCCACGTGGAGGCGCAGCGCTACGCGCGCCAGGACTATGAGGTGGTGCTCATCGGCCACGCCGGCCACCCGGAAGTCGAGGGCACCATGGGGCAGGTGCCGGGCACGGTTCACCTGGTGTCCAATCTGGCGGACGTGGCGGAGCTTCGGCCCGCCGACCCGGCCAAGCTCTCCTACGTGACGCAGACCACCCTTAGCGTGGACGACACCCGTGAGATCATCGCGGCGCTGAAGTCCCGTTTCCCCGAAATCCTCGGCCCGGACGTGAAGGACATCTGCTACGCGACCCAGAACCGGCAGAGCGCGGTGCGGCTTCTGGCGGCCGAGTCCGACGTGATCCTGGTCATCGGCGCGGACTACAGCTCCAACTCGAACCGGCTGCGGGAGATCGGCGAGGAGGTCGGAACCGTCAGCTACCTCATTCCGGACGCCGCCGGCCTCGACCCGGCCTGGCTGGAAGGCGCCGAGTCCGTTGGGGTCACCGCCGGCGCCTCGGCCCCCGAGGACTTGGTGCAGGGACTGGTGGACCGGCTCCGCGAAGGGTTCGACGTCACCCTGACGAGCCTCGACGGCATCGACGAGAACGTCACCTTCAAGCTGCCGCGGGAACTGACCGTCGAGTCGCCCTCTCCGGCGTGAGGGGTCAAAAATGGTAGGTCACGCCCATCTCGACGAAGCTGTCGCGCCGGGTCTGGGAGAGGTTCGAATCGTTGTTGTCCACGGCGACGAAGAAGGTTCCCGCGACCTCCAGTGACCACCGGTCGGTCAACCGCCGGGTCAGCTCAAGGCCCAGCGAGCGTGAAGCATACTCGAGGTCCCACAGTACGCTCACGGTTATCTGGGTGCCCTCCACGTCGTTCAGACCCAGCCGGAGGCCGGCGAAGGCTTCGTTGTTGAAGACGTTGGGGGCGTCGTCACCGCGGCCGTCGTAGGTCCATTCCACCAGCAGCCCCAGGTCCGCGTTCGAGTCGAAGACCGCGTTGAACGTGTATTCGCCGCCCGCCACGAAGGCCGCGTAGTCCTCTTTCTGTCCCAGCCCGTTCGATGCGCCGGCGCGGTGGATGACCTCGAGCTTCAGCAGCCAGGACTCGATGGTGAGTTGGGCGTCCACGCCGAACTGCCGGATCTGCTCGTAGTGCGGAAACAGCGATGGTTCACCGTTTGCCAGCAATGGCAGGCCATTCCGGTCCAGCAGCACGCGCAGGCTGGGCTCCCGGCTGGTGCCTTCGAAGACGCTCAGGCCGAGATCGAGGGGGCCGGCGCTCCGGCTGTACCGGGCCGCGAGGTCCACGTGCCACTCCTTGGCCGCGCTCTCGTAGGTGACATGCTCGTCGTCCACCACGAACCGTGAACGCAGCCGGCCCGACCGGCCCGGGAAGGTACGCTGCCGGTGATACGGCAGGGCGAACAACTCCAGCGCGCCCCACTCGCCGGCCCAGGTGAGATGTGCCATGAGCTGGCCGAGCTTGCTCTCTTCGTTGGGGTGCTCGACCAGGTCGGTCTGGTTGACGATGTCCACCAAGTGGCGCGATTCGGCGACTCCCCAGAACACGCGGTCGACGCCGAGGCGCAGCTCCCATTCCCCTTCGCCGGCCTCGCCGTAGATCAGGAAATAGCCCTCGCGCAGGTCGGCATGGGTACGGCCCCGGTCCCCGGCATCGTAGCGAAAGAACGGCTTTACCGTGAGGCTGCGCCCCTCGTCGTCCTCAACGTAGAGCTTCGGCTCGACCACGAACCCGGAGTTATGGGAATCCTGGCCGGGATGGGCGTTGTCCTGGTAGAACCACCGGCCTTCCGCGGCAATGCGACCGGACAGTTCGCTGTGGGCGATCTCAAGGGCGGCGGCCACTCCCGCGGCAAGGAACGTCGCGGCAAACCAG
This sequence comes from Deltaproteobacteria bacterium, assembly GCA_028818775.1. NCBI lineage: Bacteria > Pseudomonadati > Myxococcota > Myxococcia > Deltaproteobacteria bacterium. The sequence continues at coordinate 19,621 of JAPPNE010000059.1, forward strand.
ACCATGATCAGGGCCGCCGCGAGCCGGCATCGGCCGGAGGTATGGCGCGGCGCCGTTGCAAACCCGCCCGGGTCTCGACGACGCGGGGACGAGGGGTTCGCCGGCGATGGAGCGTGCATCAACGGATCCGTTTCAGCCCCGTCCGGGAGAAGTCGCGGTCATCGAGATCGGTGCCGAACTTGAAATCGGCCCATTCGAGCACCGTGCTCTTGCCGGTGAGGTGATTGACCATGGTCATCAGGCCGGCCTGCCAGTAACGGCCCAGATACTGCTCGTACTTCTCCAGCGTGAGGGTCTTCAGGTGCGCGTTCTTGCGGTCGAAGTACTCCACCTTCCAAACCCGCAGCTCGTCCTTGTCCTGCCACACGAGCTGCCGTTTGTAGCCGGACCGCTTCTCGGTCGGGAACCGCTCGGAGAGCGTGCACGTCAGCTTGCCGCAGGGCTCGTCGCGCAGGTACTTGTAGGTGAACCGCTCCACCTCCTGGACGCTCATGTCCTCGTAGGCGAACTCGCTGCCCATGAAGGAGCCGGAGCGGTTGGAAGAGCTGATGCGCTTCACCCGCTTGAGCGCCGGCAGGTAGAGCCACTGGTCGTCCGCCTTGGTGAGGTGGCCGTGGATCAGGAACGCCGTGCCCTTCACGTCCCGCGGCTGGTCGAACACGAACAGGCTCTTGTCGCCGTCGCCGTCCACCTCCAGGACCTTGATGCGGACCTGGCGCACGCTTTCCTGCCCCTGCTTGTTGCGCAGGGTCATGGTCTGGCGCGCGGTGAAGTTGCCGAAGCCCTTCCCGCGCGCGCGGGCTTCCTTGGCGATGCGGAGCCCCTTCTCCTCCGGAGTCTCCGAATGCGCCGCCGGCGGTCCCGCGAGACCCGCCAGCAAGGCCAAGCAGGGCAGGAACGACACCCATCGAAGAGGCGGAACGTGAATCATGCTTCCCTCCGGTCAAGGGCCATCAACAGAATCGGTAAAAGCAGAAAATCGCCCGCCAGTGCAAACAGAATCGTGCTGGTCACCATGAGGCCGAGGGCCCAGCTCACCTCGAATCCCGATGACGCGAACACCAGGAAGCCGGCGGCCAGCACCGCGGTGGTGACCCACAGCGCGTGCCCCACGGAGCGGAAGACGTAGCGCACCGCCTCGGGGGCCGCGAGGCCTTCCCGGCGGGCCTTGAGATACTTGCTGAGGAAGTGGATCGTGTCGTCCACCACGATGCCGAAGGAGATGGCGACCATCACCGAGGCCGCCAGTCCCACCTCGCCCACGAGCCAGCCCCACAGGCCGAAGGTCATGATGGCGGGAATGAAGTTGGGCACGAGGCTGATGAGGCCCAGCCGCACGCTTCTGAAGACTCCGATGAGAATCAGCGAGATGAGCGCCATGGCGACGATGGTGCCTCGCAGCATGCTCTCGATGTTGCGCCGGGACAAGTGGGCGAAGACCACGGTGAGGCCGGTGGCCTCGGTGGCGAGTTGCGGGGCGTTGGCGCGGAGCCAGGCAGCCCCGCGCGCATCGAGTTCGCGGTGTTCGCTTGACGACGAGCTGGTGACCACGACGGTCATGCGCGTGGCGGACTTGCCCACGTCGATGCGGTCGTTCAGGTCGCTGCCGAACGGCAGCGACAGCTCGTAGAGCAGCAGGTACTGCGCGGCGAGCTTGGGATCGTCCGGCAGCCGGTAGAATGCCGGGTCGTCGTTGTGCATGTTCTTGTTCAGGCGCTTCATGATGTCCGGAAACGCCTGCACGTGGCTCACCTCGGGCTGGCCGCGGAACCACTCGGCGAAGGCATCCACCTCCCGCAGGTAGGCCGGATCGGTGATGCCGCCGTCCCGTTCCGCCTTGAGCGAGTACTCCAGCGTGTTCAGGCTGGTGAGGTTGTCGACCACGAAGTCCGTGTGGCGCCGGAACTCGTAGCGGTGGTCGAAGTACCGGGTCCAGTTGTCGGTGAGGTGGATGCGGGGGACGCCGGTGGCCAGCGCCGCCGCCGCGAGAAGGACGGTCCACAGCAGCACCCGGCGGCGCGCCACCACGAAGGCGCCGAGCCGGTCGAAGAACGGCAGGCTCTCGGCGCGGGCGCGGGGCGCGCGCAGGGGCAGGAGGGAAAGCGTCGCCGGCAGCAGCGTCACGGCGTAGAGGAAGGCGCACCCCACGCCGAACGCCACGAAGTTGCCGAGCACGTGGAAGGGCGGCGAATCCGAGGAGTTCAGGCTGAGGAAGCCGATGGCCGTGGTGGCGGCGGTCAGGAAGACGGGATAGACGTCGGCCCTGAGCGCCTCGGCGATGGCTTCGTCCTTGCCGAGCCCGCGGCTCATGCCCAACAGGGTGGCGGCGACGATGTGCACCGAATTCGCCACGGATATGGCCATGACGATGATCGGTACGCCGGCGTTGGCGGGGCTGAACACCGCGCCCATCCAGCCGGCGAACCCCATTGTGGTGTTGACCGAAAACACGAGCACCAGGACCAGGGACACCGTGCCCCAGACCGAGCGCAGCAGCAGCGCCGCGCCGGTGACGATGATCAGGAACACCACCGGGGCCAGGGTCCCCAGGTCGTCTTCGGTGGCTTGGGCGAAGGCGCGGTTCATGACCACGAGGCCGGTGAGGTAGTAGTCGACGTCCGGATGGCCGGCGCGGGCCTTTCCCAGCACGTTCCGGAGGTAGTCGGTAATCTCGATCACCGCCGGGTCCGAGTCCTCCGGCAGCACGAAGGTGATGACCAGCCCCGCCACCCGGCCGTCGCGGGACACCAGGCGCTCGGCGATCTCGGGGGAGCTCAAGGCGATCTTCTCGACCCGCGCCACGTCCGCGTCGCTCAGGGACGAGGCGTCCTCCACCAGCGGCCCGACGATCAGGTCGTCTCCGTCGGCCTCGCTGTGGGTATAGTTGGTGAGGGAATCGACACGGGTGGAATGGGGCGCCTCCCACGCCGCGGCGGTGAGCTCTTCGATGGCGCCCAGGACCTCGCGGGTGAACACCGTGCCCGCTCGCGGAGCCACGGCGATGAGCGCGGAGTTGGCGGCGGAGTAGGTGTTCTCCAGGGCGTCGAAGGCCTCGAGCTGCGGATTGTCCTCGCCGAAGAGGACGCGGTGCTCGTTCTTGACCACGACATGGGGCACGCCGGCGCTCAGCGCCAGCATGACCAGCGTGGCGAGCCCGGCCACCAGCCACCGGTGCCGCAGGACGGCGGCAATGTACGCGTCCAAGGAGAGTCGGTTCATGAGTTGGAGCGTTTATCGGACGGACGCCGCGGGTACAAGCAGCGTCACCACTCGTTCGACTTCGATGAGTGGACGTGGTCGGGCATCTTGTAGCTCAGTCCGCCCTCGTCGTACACGGAGATCTGGATCATCTGGGAGAAGTTTCCCGACCTTATGAGCTGGTCGCTCTTCAGCATGCGCTGAAGGCGCTGTTTCATCCGGAACATGAACAGCGTCCCGAAGGTGGTGGTCTTGGGGTACTGGTAATGGTCGGCGAGTTCGTTGCCGATGAGCGCGCGGGAAAGGCGCCGGGCTAGGGCGGTCACTCGTTGCTGCTCCGCCGGGTCCTGGATGTCGGCGATCTTCGGAATGGAATCGATCAGCATGTTGGCCACCGCCGCCGCATCCGCGTCCGGCTCGGGCTCGCAGAGCTTGCCGATCTTGTACATCCTCTCGGCCGAAGGACGGTCGGTATACAGGATGGCGTCCGGTATCCCCATGAGGTAGCCGGCATAGCGCCAGACGGCGAGGACGCTGTCATACTCTTCCTTGCTGAACTTCGCGCCCAACAGCTTCGCGTACTCCAGCAAGAGTCTGGAGAACACGGAGATGGCGAAACCCAGGTGCGCGGCGCTCAACGGCGTACCCCAAGCCTCGGTGTTCCAGTCGTCGGACTTGGCCAGCAGACTCCGGATCCGCGCGTGCACGAAGCGGACCCGCGTGGACAGCTTCCATCCGTCCCCTTCCCGGTTGAGGCCGCCGGGGAAGAAGATGTCCAGGAGCTGGCGGTTGTTCTGCTGGAGCCGTCTCTTGGTGGAGCCCACCCGACCCGTGATGTAGAAGGATTTCGAGATGAGCGTGGCGAATCCCTCCACCAGCACGCCGGTGACGAACGCGATGAGCATGAGATCCACGTTGGCGTGGAAGGCGCGGACACCGGGACGAAAGGCTTGGTGGTCGAGCCATGGGGGGTCTTCGAGGTTCTCGAAGAAATCCCGCAAGGACTTCGGGGCTTCGCGCAGCACCTCGTCGTGCTGCTCGATGCCGGCCCCGACGAACCGGTGCAGGTGGCCGGGATTCATGGAGGAGAGCTCCTCCATGACCGGGTCCAGGGCGGGGTCTCCAATGGCGGTGTGGCGGATGTAGTTGTCCGCCAGCGCTTCATCGTACAGGCGACCCTTGGCGTACCCTTCGATGTAGGCAGTGGGCGGCTGCGACACGAGCTGAGCTCCGCGCTATTTCAGGCTACCTCCGCCCGACCGGCGACCTGGGCGAGAAGTTCCTTCGCCTGTCGATGGATTCCGTCGGCGGTCAAGGTGTACTTCTCGCGAAGCAGATCCTGGGGACCCTGCTCGATGTACCGGTCGGGCAACCCCAGGCATTTGGTTCGTATGTTCATGATACCTTTTTCCGAAAGAAGTTCCAAAACCGCGGAGCCGAATCCGCCCATGGCGCTGGACTCCTCCACCGTCAGGAGGCATTTCACCTCCCGTGCCACCGCGCCGATGAGGTCGCCGTCCAGCGGCTTGACGAAGCGCGCGTTGATCACCGCGGCGGAGATCCCTTCCTTTCGCAGCCGTTCCGCCGCCTCCGCCGCCTGATGGACGGTCACGCCGATGGCCACGAGCGCGATGTCCGTCCCCTCCCGCAGGAGCTCCCCCTTGCCCAGCGGCAGCGCCTGCGGCATCGGGTCCATCTCCACCCCGAGGCTCGAACCCCTGGGATAGCGCACCGCCGCGGGCCGGTCGTAGCTGACGCACGACTTGACCATGTGCTGCAGCTCGTTCTCGTCCTTCGGGGCCATCACCACCATGTTGGGCACGTGCCGCAGGTAGGCCAGGTCGAAAGCGCCGTGGTGGGTGGTGCCGTCCTCGGCCACGAGGCCGCCGCGGTCGATGCAGAGCGTCACCGGAAGGTTCTGGGTGGCCACGTCGTGGACCACCTGGTCGTACGCGCGCTGCAGGAAGGTCGAGTAGATGGGGATCACCGGCCGCATGCCTTGGGCGGCGAGTCCCGCGGCAAAGGTCACGGCGTGCTGCTCGGCGATGCCGACGTCGTAGAGACGCTCGGGGAAGACGTTCTCGAACGCCGCCAGTCCCGTCCCCTCGGACATGGCCGCGGTGACGGCGACGATGCGCGGATCGTCCCTGGCAAGCTGGATGAGCGTGTTGACGGCGAAGCTGCTGTAGGAGGGCGTCGTGGACTTCTTCTTGGGCCTTCCCGTGTCGCGGTCGAAGGGGGAGCTGGCATGGAACCACACCGGGTTGTCCATGGCCGGTCCGTAGCCCAGGCCCTTCTTGGTGACCACGTGCAGCAGCGTCGGCCCGTCGAGCTTCAGCACGTTCTCCAGGGTCGGCAGCAGGTGCTCGAACTGGTGGCCGTCGATGGGGCCGACGTAGCGGAACCCCAGCTCCTCGAACCACAGCCCGGGGAGCAGCAGCCCCTTGACCAGCTCCTGGGCGCGGCCGGCCAGCCGCTGCACCTGCTCGCCGATGTGCGGCATCTTGCCCAGCACCCGCTTGGTCTCCTCGGTGATGCGATCGAAGAACTCGCCGGTGATGGTGCGGTTGAGATACGCGGAGATGGCGCCCACGTTCTTGGAGATGGACATCTGGTTGTCGTTGAGGATCACCAGCAGGTCGCGCTTCAGGCCGCCCGCCTGCTGAAGCCCCTCCATGGTGAGCCCCGAGGTGAGGGCCCCGTCGCCCACCACGCACACGACCTTGTGGGTCTGCTTCCGCTGCTCGCGCGCCTCCACGAAGCCCACGGCCGCCGACACGCCGGTGCCCGCGTGGCCCGCGTTGAAGGTGTCGTACTCGCTCTCCTCGCGCTTGCAGAAGCCGCTCAGCCCGTCGTACTGCCGGATGGTGTGGAACTGGTCCTGGCGCCCGGTCAGCAGCTTGTGTGCGTACGCCTGGTTGCTGGTGTCCCAGACGATGAGGTCCCTGGGCGTGTCCAGCAGGTAGTGGAGGGCCACGGTCAGCTCCACCACCCCGAGGTTGGAGGCAAGGTGCCCGCCGACGTTGGAGATGACGGAGATGATCTCTTCCCGGATCTCCTCGCAGAGATCCGGAAACTGCTCCGGAGCGAGCTTCTTGAGATCGGCGGGACACTCGATCATCTTGAGGATGGGCATGGAAACTCCCTCCCACTGAACACAAAAGCAACCTGACAGGGCGCGAACGGCAATCTTCTCAGGAACAGCGGTCTCTGTCAAACTCGAAATCTTATCCTAACTCCTTGTCGCATCGAGAAAATCATTCGCGAACCATGGCAGGAGCCCACTGGGCCGGAGCGTCCCGCGCCGGTCTTGCGGCGCTCCGGGAAAGACCCGTGCCGCGGTCTTGACCCCCGGTGCGGCGGGACGCTATATACATCTGTGTCTTATCGGGCCGGGCAGGCGCCGGCCCGTTTTTGTTCCCCGGACCTGATCCCCCGGACAAGACAAGCACGTTTCGCCAAATCCAATTCAAGGAGCGGTACCATGGGAGAAGATATCAGCGAAGCCGTAGCAGAGAAGACCAAGTTCACCTACGACCACTGGATGGAGGGCCTGGGACTTCCGATCCACACCGGGTACTTTATCGGGGACCTGCGCACCTGCGACCTCGAATGGTGGGAAGACCGCAAGTGCAAGGCGGCCTTCATGCAACTCATGGGGCAGGAGGGCGTCACCGGAGCCTGGATCCAGGAGATCGCCCCCGGAGAGTCGAGCCCGCCGGTCAGATTCGCCCTCGACGAGGTCGTCTACGTGGTGGAGGGCCGCGGCACCACCACGGTGTGGCGCGACGACAACGGCACCAGGAAGACCTTCGAGTGGCAGAACAACAGCATGTTCATCGTCCCCCGCAACTACCACTACACCATCAACAACATGCAGGGCGACAAGGTGGTCCGGCTGCTGCACTACAACTACCTGCCGCTGGCCATGTCGTCCGTGGGAGACCCGGAGTTCTTCTTCGACAACCCGTTCTCCGGCCAGGACGTCATCGCTTCCGGGGAAGGCGAATTCTACTCCGAGGCCAAGATGGTCACGGACTCGGGCAAGTGGAACGTGTGGAACCGGCGCGTCTACTGGTACGGCAACTTCTTCCCGGACATGCGCGCCTGGGACAAGCTGGACGAGAACAAGAAGCGCGGCGCCGGCGGCCACAGCGTGTTCATCGAGTTCCCCAACTCGGAGCTTTCCTGCCACATGTCGGTGTTCGCGGCGCGCACCTACAAGAAGGCGCACCGCCACGGCCCCGGCAGGGTCATCGTCATTCCGGCGGGCGAAGGCTACTCGATCCTGTGGGAAGAGGGCAAGGAGAAGATCGTGGTCCCGTGGCACGAGGCCAGCGTTTTCGTGCCGCCCAACAAGTGGTTCCACCAGCACTTCAACGCCGGCACCACGCACGCGCGCTACCTGGCCTTCCATCCGCCCATGCAGTTCCACGGCTACGCGGAGAAGGTCGAGGACCGGGCCAAGGACCAGATCGAATATCCGGACGAGGATCCGTTCATCCGGCAGAAGTTCGAGGAAGAGCTGGACAAGCGCGGCACCACGAGCCTGATGCACGAGGAAGCCTATACCAACTACGACTACGAGTGGTCCAAGGGGATGGGAAAACAGTAGGGTTACGCGAGCCATGCACGACGACGCAGACAACCCCGAACACTTTCATCCCGGACCCGATGCCATCGTGGAGGATATCGAAGGGGTCGAGATGTTCTCGCTCACCAGCGTGGGCATCGACATCGGCTCCTCGACCTCCCATCTGGTGTTCTCCCACCTGACGCTCCGGCGCGAAGGCGCCGGGCTGTCGGCCCGGTTCCGGGTCACCGACCGGGAGGTGCTGTACCGTTCGCCGATCATGCTGACGCCGTACAGCTCCGGGACCCTCATCGACACGGCCAAGGTGGAGGACTTCATCCACGAGTCCTACCGCGTGGCCGGCTACACCCACGACGACATCGACACCGGCGCGGTGGTGATCACCGGCGAGGCCCTCAACAAGGAGAACTCCCGCCCCATCCTCGAGTATTTCGCCAAGGACTCGGGCAAGTTCATCTGCGCGTCGGCCGGCCCCAACCACGAGGCGCTGCTGGCGGCCTACGGCTGCGGCGCGGTGGACCTGTCCAAGTCGGCCAAGGCCACGGTGCTGAATATCGACATGGGCGGCGGCACCACCAAGCTGTCGGTCATCCGCGACGGGACCGTGACGCAGACCGCGGCCATCAGCGTGGGCGCGCGTCTCATCGCCTTCGACGAGAACGACGTGGTGACCCGGGTCGAGCTTCCCGCCAGGTTCATCACGAAGGAGCTGGGCACCCCGGTGGAGGTCGGCCAGACCGTCACGGAGGACGTCAAGCGGGCGTTCGCCGCCTACATGGGCACCTACCTCTTCAACGTCATCCAGGCGAAGCCGCTTTCCGACCTCGAAGAGCATCTGCTGGTGACCGATCTGCTGCCCGACTACGACGGCCTGGAGAGCATCGACCACATCGTCTTCTCGGGCGGCGTCTCCGAACACATCTACGATCACGAGGTGCCGTCCTACGGCGACGTCGGCCCCTATCTCGGGAAGGAGATCCGGGACCGCATCGACGAGCTGAACCGGGCGGACCTGGTCAAGGAGCCTGTCGAGGGCATCCGCGCCACCGTCATCGGCGCCGGCGAGTACACGATCCAGGCCAGCGGCAACACCAGCTACATCTCCAGCGAGACGCCGCTGCCGGTCTACGGCCTGCAGGTGGTCAAGGCGCTCATCGACGAGGACTCCGACGTGCAGGCCACGCTCCGCGCGGCGCTGGCCAAGTTCGACCTCGACAAGTTCAAGCCGGGTCTCGCCTTGGCGCTAGGCCTCGATGGCGTACCCAACTACAAGTCCATCCGGCGGGTGGCGGAAGGCATCGCGGCGGTGGTCAACGACGCGGAGGATCCGGCGGACCCGGCCCTCAACGTGTTCCTGATCCTGGACATGGACGTGGCCAAGTCCCTGGGCGGCATCCTGAAAGAAGAGCTCAAGGTCGGGCCGGAGGTCATCGCGGTGGACGGCATCGACGTGGGCGACCTGGACTTCATCGACGTCGGCAACGCCATGGGCGTCACCGAGGTCATCCCGGTCACCATCCGCTCGTTCATGTTCCCGGAGAGCCGGCTGGTCTAGCGGCCCACGCTGCCCGGCTGGGCCGGTGGCGTTCAAAGGTCAACGGCGACTGGCCGCCGGCGCACCGGAACCCTTTCACTTCGTTGAGCCAGTGGGGCCGATACCGGTGGGAGCAGTCGCATGTCCCCATGGGTCCGCACAGGGCCTTGAACGAATCTCCTTCCGTTCCGACCTCGGTGGAGGTCCATTCCCAAACATCGCCGTGCTTGGTCAGGTTGCCGCCGTTGCACGCCGCCAGCCATTCGGGCACGGTGGGCAGCCGCTTGCCCCCCGCCCATTGGCAATAGGCCACGGCGTCGTGCCACGTCACCAGCACCACGGGATCGGATGCCGAGCCTTCGGGGTGCGTGCCTTCCGTCCAGTGCTCCGGCGCGGCGCGGCCGGTAGCGTGGATGAACCGGCGGTAGTCCTGGTTGGTCACCTCGGCCGGGTCGAGGACGTCGGAAAGGGCCGGAAGTGCGCCCGTCACGACGGAAAGCGGCAGCACGAGCCCCAGCCAGAGAACCCGCGTGGCGGCGAAGGTACGAAGTCGGGAGTGCATGGCTGTCCCTCCTGTTCTCGGGTCTGTTACTCACGGAACGGCGTTACCGCACTGGTACACATCGACCCGAGCGTGTGTTATGCAAGACGGAGCATTTTCGGGCTTATCGCACTTCAATTTCAACAACCCTCCAGAGGTGAGCAATGGCGGAAACACACAGCGTGGGGGTTCCGACACCCCGCATCGACGGTGAGCAGAAGGTAAGCGGCAAGGCCAAGTACGCGGTGGACGTCACGTTCCCGGACATGCTCTGGGGCAAGATTCTGCGCAGCCCCATCTCTTACGGCCGCATCAAGAGCATCGATACCAGCAAGGCCATGCAGGTGCCGGGCGTGGTCGGCATCCTCACCGGCGAGGACGTCGCCGGTCTGCGCATCGGCCGCCGGGTGGTGGACATGCCCATCGTGGCCGACGGCATGGTGCGATTCATCGGCGAGAAGGTGGCGGCGGTATCCGCCGAGACCGAGGACGCGGCCGAGGAAGCCGCCGCGCTCATCGAGGTCGAGTACGAGGAAATGGACCCGGTTCTCGATCCAGTCGAGGCCATGGAGTCCTCGGCGCCGCTCCTGCACCCGGATGTTCACACCTACAAGGGGCTGCCGCAGAAGCTCGACGGCCCCACCAACCGCGTGATCTACGTCAACTGGGAGAAGGGCGACATCGAGAAGGGTTTCGAGGAGGCGGACATCATCGTCGAGAACACCTTCACCACGCCCAAGGTCCACCAAGCCTACATCGAGCCCCATTCCTGCGTGGCCAAGACCGACCCGGCCACGGGCGCGGCCGAGATCTGGGCGTGCAGCAAGGTACCCTACGGCATCCGCGGCCAGGTAGCCGCCGCGGTGCAGGTGGATCCCGAGTCCATCGTGGTGCATCCTTGCTACATCGGCGGCGACTTCGGCGGCAAGGGCGATTTCATGGATATCGCCCTGTGCTATTCGCTCTCCAAGAAGAGCGGCGGACGTCCCGTCAAGATCGTCATGGACTACGACGAGGAGTTCATCGCCGGCAATCCGCGCCATGCCTCCATCATCAAGGTCCGCACCGGCGCCAAGAAGGACGGCACCATCACCGCCCACCACATGGACTTCATCTTCGACACCGGCGCCTACTGCGCGTTCAAGCCCAACGGCATCCTCGGCGGACCGCAGAAGTCCCCCGGGCCCTACAACATGCCCAACACCTTCGTGGAAGAGCACATGGTGTACACCAACCAGGTACCGTGTGGGCACATGCGCTCCCCGGGCGACCCCCAGGGCTTCTTCGCCAACGAGAGCCAGCTCGACCTGCTGGCCGAGGCGCTCGGCATGAACCCCGCCGACCTGCGCAGGAAGAACCTGCTGGAGGGAGTCCATGACTCCCCCGTGGGCGAGAAGGTCGACTACGTGGGCTCCAACGCGGTCTTCGACAAGGCCCTGGAAGAGACCAGGTACTACGAGCCCCGGCCCAGGAACGTGGGCAAGGGCATCGGCCTGGTGCAGTGGTCGGTGAACGGCGGCAAGGGGCTGGTGAAGTTCAGGCTCGACGACACCGGGACCCTGACGGTCTCGTCCGCCATGCTGGACCAGGGCGTGGGCACCTTCACGCTGCTGGAGCAGATGGCGGAGCAGGAGCTCAAGATCCCGGCCGAGAACATAAGGTTCGAGCACTTCGACACCAGCGCCGGCATCCAGGACTCCGGCCTGGGCGGCAGCCGCGGCACCCGTGTCTACGGCAACGCCGGCTACGACGGCATCATGAAAACCCGCGAGGAACTCCTGGAGGCCGGCGCCAACGCGCTGGACGCCCCCAGGGAGGACATCGACCTTGCCGACGGACAGGTGGTGCACAAGAACGCCGGCCGCGCCATCAGCTATGCCGACGTGGTCAAGGCCAAGGGCTCGGCCATCGAGACCGAGGGGCTCTACGACGACACTTCCAAGGTGGCGGATGCCGCAATGTGCGCGCAGATCGCCGAGGTGGAAGTGGACCCCGAGACCGGCAACGTCGAGCTCAAGCGGCTGGTCACGAGCCACAGCACCGGCACCATCCTGAATCCGCTCATGCACCAGGGCCAGATCGAAGGCGCCAGCATGACCGGCATCGGCTACGGCATGATGGAGCACTTGATGGTGGACGACGGCAAGGTCACCACCGCCAACTTCGGCGACTACAAGATCCCCACCATGCGGGACGTGCCGGAGTTGACCACCCTGCTGTCCGAGCACAAGCGCGGCCCCGGCCCCTACAACAGCATGGCCATCGGCGAAACCGCCAACATCCCCACGGCCGGCGCCATCGCCAACGCCGTCGCCGACGCCTGCGGAGTGCGCATCATGTCGCTGCCGATCACGTCCGAGAAGGTGTTCGAAGCGCTGAACCGGAAGAGCTGACCGGCCGAACGGACAGCAAGCGCACATCGAGTAGGGGCGGAACGTCCCCTCGCGGTTCATTGCGGCGAGGGGACGTTCCGCCCCTTTTGCTTCGGGCGTTCCCGCTGTTATACGGACGGGCTAATCAGGGTGGATGGCTCGGGAGATGATCAGGTCCTGCTCAACCTGACGCGGTTTCGCCCAAGGCACTGTTGTGCCCCAGGCCAGGATGCTGATGGATGGAACCATTTACGAGTCCAGTTCCGGCATACGGCGCACGACCACACGCCAACTCGGGTCTCTTTCAATGGGCTTGGGGGCGAAAACCGGGTCTATCGCCTCGGTCGGATCAAGCTCAACCCACCCACCGGGCAGACTGCCCAGGGCCTGATCAAGTGCCCCTGTCGCTGGAGTCGCTCCGCCGCGTCGAGAAAGGCGCCGTGGCTGCCCCCGATGGCCTGCATCGCCTCCTCACTCGAGAACACGACACGACCGGACGCGAGTAGCCACGTCGTCCACAACCGAAGAGATGTCTGGCGTTGCTTGGTCATATTGAAATATCCGCTAAATTTGCGGATATTTCAATTCAGTTGAAAGGAGTACGTTACGTTTGGCTATCAGAGCTTCGTAATCGGCAGTACGGTCGTAGTAGGGCTGAGCGCTTTTGAGCACGACATAGATGATGTATCCTCGGACACTGCTGTCCCACAAATTTCATTCGAGCCGGAGGTTGAGTTGAGGAGGGGGTTGGGGCGGAGGAGGCGGGGCGAGGATGAGTTGGAGGGGGCGGCGGTCGAAGAGGTTGAGTTGGAGGATTCGGAGGATGTGGTTGAGGGAGAGGGAGATGCGATTGAGGAACTTGAGGTAGGCGATGAGGAGGTAGACACAGAGGGCGATCCAGAGCTGAGAGAGGACGGCGTTGCGAGAAGTTCCGAGGAAGCTTTTGACCTTGAGATGCTGCTTGATCCACTTGAAGAAGAGTTCGACTTGCCAGCGGTCTTTGTAGATATCGGCGATGGTTTTGGGGGCGAGGGAGAAGTTGTTGGTGAGGAAGTAGTAGAGTTGGCCGGTGGCGAAATCGATATAGCCCACGCGGCGGAGGGGGTGAGGATATTTCGCATGGCTGGAGGTGAGTCGATGGTCTGATCGCAGATCAGGCCTTGTTCGGAGCGGACGGGTCGGCTTTCACGGATGGCGTAGCGAGTGCCTCTTTTGAAGCGGGTGACCACGAAAATTCCTTGTGAATACAGGTCGTTGAGCCATTTGAAGTCCACGTAGCCCCGGTCCGCCACCAGGATGCTGCCCCGGGGCAACGTCAGCGCCCGCGCTCCATGGATGTCCGAAGTCTTGCCGTCGGTGATATGGACGAAGGTCGGCAAATAACCGCCGTGGTCCAGCCCCATGTGCAGCTTCACCGCCCCCTTGGTCTCCCGGAACTTCGCCCACGGAAACAGCGATAGACACAAATCGATGGTGCTCGCATCCAGCGAGTACAGCTTGTTCTTGAATCGAAACTTGTGCCCCGGTGCCTGACTCCGACAGCGTCCCAGCAACTTGCCGAACAACGCCTCGTATAACGTATACGGCTGCTTCTCGTTCACCCGCGCCAAGGACGATCGGCTGAGCCCCTTCACCCCAAGATGGTACTGCTTGTGAGCCTGCACGTTCAGATTCCCCACAATATCCCGCAAGCTGCTCCGCCCCGCCAATTGCCCCAGAACCATCGCCACGAACTGACCCCACCGCGTCATCTTCCGCAACCGCCCGCCCTCATGGTGCTCCCGAGCCTCCCTCTCAAATTCATGTCGCGGCACCAGCTTGAGTATTTGCCCCAGTACTGTATGATTGTGCGCCATGGACCTGAACCTCCCTGTTGATGGGCTTGTGATGATTCCATCTTAACACAGGCGAGCTCTTCAGGTCCTCCTCCGTTCCTATTTCTGTGGGACAGCAGTGATCCTCGGATGATCTCGGCCCAGTTTAGGTCAAGATGCCGGACGCCACCGTGAGCGACAACAGCCCCGACATTTCGGCTTTCGAACGCTGCGTCGAATCCATCAATGCCGCGTACACACGGCTCGGCCACCGGCTAGGCTGGCGGTTTCTGGCAGGACCTCGGCGCACGTTCGCCTCCCATGCCCCGTTCGCCTTGATCACGCTGAATCCCGGCGGGGCGCGCGAAGATCCCAACCACCCACGGGCAAGTTCCGAGAATAGCAGCGCGTACTGGATCGAGTCCTGGAAGGGTTGTCCACCTGGAACCGCGCCGCTTCAGTTTCAGTTCCAGGAACTCTTTGCCAGAATCGTCACCATTGTCGACGCGAGCGAATCCCCGCGTGCCTTCGTCGAGAACCGCGTGCTGGTCGCGCATTTCGTGCCGTTCCGGTCGCCCAGTCTTGCCGCGCTGCATCGTCGCTGCGAATCCATCGCGTTCGCGCGCCGGTTCTGGGCCGAAATCCTCGCCGAGTGGATCCCGCGGACGATCCTGACCATCGACCGCGTCACGTTCAAGAACCTGCACGGGATCATCTCTAACCGCGCAGCGAAGGTCGTTGCCCACCGGCGATTCCCGACTGGATGGGGACGCTGCAGCGCCGAAGCCTTCCGTTTCCGAATGTCAGAGTGCGGAGAAACCGTCACGCTGGCGCGGTTGCCTCACCTGTCCAGATTTCGCTTGATGTCGAACGAAACCTGCCGGCAGCCAGTCCAGGACTTCCTCGACTACGTATGTGCTCCCGCTCACCAGGCCGCGGTGCCGCACCACTCCCACGCTTGCCGTCAAGGCCCACGTATGCGAAGCGCACCGCGGGCTCCACGTGAGGGGGATGCGAGCCCGCCTCGTCGAATCGATTCGGTTTCACACCGTCGGCTTGGCCCGTCGCTGCGCCTCGCCGGTATCGAGGGCGCGGACCTGTACCGGGAATGGGAGACGCATATCGAGGATCAGCGAGCACGCGCCGCTTTTCGCCTCTTGGTGGACGTCGCGGCCTCGTTGCCGCACTTGGTCCTGAGCTTCAGGAAGAAGGGGAAGCTCAAGACGTGCTGCCTTCATGACTGGTCAGAACGGCGCCCCAGGCTGCCGTATTCGTTCATCGTTAACAGGAGTTGGATCAAGTTCTACTTTCGTTTCCGTGAGGCGCGCGCCGGCAAGGATGCGCTGAAGCGGGATTTCAACAGCTTTGAAGACGGCAACAGCAGGGGTGAATGGACCGTCAAGCTGCGGACCGAGGAAGACGTGCGGCTCCTGCTCACGCACCTAAGGGGGAACATGAAGCTCTTCGACAGATACGTAGCCGTCGATTGGTCGGCCAGCAGCAGACGTGAGCGGGGCGAGAACAGCATCTGGCTCGCCGTCCGAGGCATGGGCAGAAGGGTGGAGTACAAGAACCCCGCTACTCGCCAAGAGGCGATGAAGTACATCGAAACGCTGCTGAGGACCGCGACAGCGGAGGGGCGCCGGTTGCTCTGCGGGTTCGACTTTCCGTTCGGATTTCCCGCCGGTACGGCCCAAGCGCTTACCGGCCGCGCCGGCTGGGAGGCGGTTTGGTGTCGAGTTGCCAAGTTGATCGAGGATGATCCACGTAACAGGAACAACCGCTTCAAGGTGGCGGCGAAGCTGAATGCACACTTCGACGGGGACGGGCCATTCTATGGCAACGGTCTGCAAGAGGACATTCCCGGCCTTCCGAGAAACAAGCCACGCTGGGGAGCGAATCTCCCCCCAACCTGCCGCTATGCCGAGTCGAAGGTCAAGTCTGCGCAAGAGGTCTGGAAACTCCTCGGCAACGGATCGGTCGGTGGGCAGGCGCTAACCGGAATCGCGGCGCTTGAACACTTGCGGCACTGTACCGGGGCGCGGGTCTGGCCGTTCGAGACGCTTGGCGAAGGTCGTTCCCACGTGCTGGCGGAGATATATCCATCGTTGATCGAACCCGATCCCGGGCCCGAAGTGAAGGACCGACGACAGGTCGGCGCAGTGGCCATCGCCCTCCAAACGCTCGACGAGGACGGTGAGCTTGGGCGTTACCTTGACGTTCCAAGTGAGATGCCGGCCACCGTGCGCCAAGAAGAGGGTCTGATCCTCGGGATGCAGAATCCCGCGGGATTCCAACGAGCGGCACGCGAACGCGCAGTTCATCCGGGCGAGCATCTGGCTGAAGAGTTGAAGGAGGTCGGCATGAGCATGGCTGCGCTTGCGCGATTGCTTCAGGTGCCCACCAACCGCATTACCGAGATACTCAACGGGCGGCGCGCGGTTACGGGCGATACGGCCCTCCGGCTGGGGCATTTCTTCGGCATCAGCGCGGAGTTCTGGTTGAACTTGCAGAAGCTGTACGAATTGCGGGTGGCAGAGGAGGAAGCAGGCGAGGAAATTCAGGCGCTGCCGACGCTCAAGGACCGTCACTAGGTGGGTGAGTGAACAGACGCTGAACCAAACATATGTAAAATTCCGCTTAATTCGCGGATATTTGCATATGGATCATGCAAATCGCTGGGAAACTTGTGGTTGGACTTTAGGAAGACGAAACTACACTGGCTAATGCAGCGACCGCGGCTCGCCGAGCAAGAACTCAGCGATCTGGGCGTCGAAGCGGTCGCCGTCGGCGGTGACCATCTGGTAGGTGCCGTGCATGGTGCCGTAGGGGGTGGTGAGTGGGCATCCGGAAGTGTACTGGAAGGATTCTCCCTCCTCCAGGACCGGACTCTCGCCCACGACGCCTGGTCCCTTCACCTCCTCCACGTGGCCGGAGGCGTCGGTGATGATCCAGTGGCGGCTCACGAGTTGAACGGTTTCCGAGCCGTCGTTGCTGATCTCCACGGTGTAGAGATAGAACCACCGGTTGTGCTCCGGAAATGAACGGGCCGGGTCGTACTCGGTGGAGACTTCGATCCGGACCCCTCGCGTTACCGCCTTCGAGCTACCCAAGGCAACCTCCGTATCCAATCACTTCGATTCCCCACACACCGACAGGATGGCGAGCGCGTACACCTTGGTGGCGGCAACGAGATCGTCGATCTTCATCGCGCGGTTGCGCGCCTGGCTGATGTTCTCTCTCTGTCGGGGCGGCCCGTAGCAGACCGCCGGGATCCCCAGTTCATTGAAGATGTTCATGTCGCGCCACATGCTGATCTCGGCCGAAGGCGGCGCCGGGGGGTCGGCACCCATGACGTCGCGGTGCGCCTGGTCGATGGAATCGATGAGCATGTCGGCGTTCCGCGCCACGTGCCCCCTGGAATACTGGTAGATGGACACCTCGGAGTCGAAGTCCAGGGTGGCCATCACCGCCTCGATCTCGCGCTTGATGGCCTGGGGATCGGTCCTGGGAACGATGCGCACGTCATAGTAGATGTCGCAGTAGCCCGGGCCGCCGCGGACCGCGGCCACCTGGGCCTTGGGGATCATGGTGCCGCCGGGGAACTCGAAGCGCGCCTTGTGCTCGTAGTCGATGGCCCATTGCTCCAGCGCGACAACCGCGTGGGCCATCTTGATGTAGGGGTTGGGGTGGGCCCGCAGGGACTCACCCCGTTCCAGCCGCGGCGTGTAAAGCTCGCGGCCCTTGCAGCGGATCTTGAGCCAGACCGCGCCGCATTCCCCCATGATGACGCCGAATCCGGAGGTCTCCCCGACGAGGGCGTAGTCGGCGGTGACGCCGCGGTTGACCAGCCACCAGGCGCCGAAGCCCTCGCCCGGAAAATTGACGCCCTGGGTGTCGTCCACCGACGGCTCGCCGGTCTCGGTGGCCACGCCGGTGACGTAGAGGTCGCCGCCGAGCACGACCCCCGCCTTGTTGAGCGCCCTGGCGGCGATCATGAAGGCGCAGAGCTGGGCCTTGTCGTTGATGAGGCCCTTGCCGTACATCAGGTCGCCGTCCACCCAGGCGCCTTCCATGCGCACGTTCGCGTCCGACGCGTCGGCCGGAAGCTCCGGGCCGGTGTCCATGTGGGCGTTGAGGATGAGGCTCGACCCGCCGCCCGCGCCCCGGATCACCCCCACGGCGTTCACGCTCTCCTCGGTGATCCATTGAAGCCAGGCCTCGATACCGGCCTCCTTGAGCCACGCGACCACGGCCTCGCCCAGCGCCCGTTCCTGGGCGTGGGGGCTGGGCATGCCGCCAAGTTCGAGGCAAAGCCGGACCAGGTCCTCGCGGTCCCCGTCGATGATTTCCTTGAGGCGTTGTGCGGTGTCACTCATGGGCTCTATTCATACTTGACGGCTTATCCGACTTCAAGGAAGGCACGGCGCCGGGCGGTGTTGCGGCCGGTTCCGTGACGATGTCCCGCTTGGCATTGCCGTGGTCGCCAGGGGCCGGCGTATCTGCTACACGGTCAGGGACATCAAGGGAGGACCGCTATGGCGCAACAACGACCGAATTCCCGGATGAAACGGGTGCGGGCCATGCTGGAGATCGCCGCCGGCGTCTATCCCGAGCGCATGCTCGAGCTGGGCGTGGGGCTGGACATCAACATCCACTCCAGCAAGGAAGAGGACAACATCTTTCCGCCGCTCCGGTTCGGCGTCCATGGCGCGCTCATGGGCGGCATGAAGGCGCCCATCGAGGTGGGCAAGCGCCGGGTGGACGTCTCCCACGTGAACCCCTCGGTCATCGCCACCATGGCCTATCGCGGCAAGGGCTACTACAAGGAGGCGCTGCCCCTGCGCGCCCTCGCCTGCTTCCCCTCCTGGGACCGCATCGCCATGGTCGTGTCCAGTGATCTTGGGGTACGCTCGCTGCGCGAAGTGGTGGAGAACAGGATCCCCTTGAAGGTCTCCACCCGCACCTCGGGTATCGACAACTCCACCGCCTACGCCATCACCACGATCATGTCGCTCTACGGCTTGACGTTTACCAAGATCAAGCGCTGGGGCGGCAAGGTGGACGAGTGCGCCCACCCCTCCTCGCCCAAGCGCATCGAATCGATCCGCGCCCGGACCGTGGACGCCGTGTTCGACGAGGGCCTGTCCACCAAGTGGCTGGAGGCCGCCTTGGAAAACGGCTACGAGGTGCTGCACCTCGACGAGGACGTGATCGCGGGCATGGAAGACCTGGGCTTCAAGCGGTCGGTGATCCCCAGGCGCCGTTTCCCGGGCATGAAGGAAGACGCGCGCACCGTGGACTTCAGCGGCTGGCCCGTCATCACCCACAAGTGGCTCACGGACGACATGGCCTACTCCCTGTGCCAGGCCATTTACCGGCGCCGCCGGGACATCCCGGTGGACGCGCCGCGACTGAACGTCCGGCAGGCCTGTCGCGACACCGACGCCGGACCCTTGGGCATCCCGCTCCATCCAGGGGCGCAGCGGTTCTACGAGGATATGGGGTTCCTGTAGACTACAGGCGAAAAGCGGCACGGGCGGCTTGGAACCCGCCCCTGCGAGCGCATTCCTGGACCATGGCGACCAAGGCAACCGCCGAACACGCTCGGATCGACCTGCTGCTGCAGCGGGACGACGGCACCCTGCTGAAATCCGCACTCGACCTGCTCGAGGAAGGATTCGGCATCTTTGATCGGGACCTGACATTGATCGCGCGAAACGCGCCGTTCTGCAGGCTCTACGGCTTCCCCGACGATCTGTGTCAGCCCGGGGCAACGCTCGAAGCGTTGCTTCGCCACGACGTGATGAGCGGCGATCACGAGCCCGAGGCCGTCGAGGAGCAGATCGCAAGAAGAATGCACAGAATCTCTCGCGGCGAGCTTCGCCAGGTCGAGCACGAAACGCCGAACGGGAGGATTCTCCTGACCCGGTACGATCCGATCTCGAACGGCGGAGTGCTCATCACCTGCCGCGACGTGACGGAACCGCGACGGATCGACCGGGCTCTCGAAGCAAGGGACGAGCGTTATCTCGCCCTGGAGCTGGAACGGGCGCAGAGACGGCTCAGCGAGGCGATCGAGGCCATCTCCGAAGGCTTCTTGCTGTTCGACCCCGAGTACCGTCTGGTTCTTTGCAACGAAACCTACCGGCGCTACTACGCCGGAGCGGTCGGCGAGGAGGCCGTGACGCGGCTGGTGCCGGGTGCGTTCTACGAGGACATCATCCGGACGTTCTTCGAGCACGGCCTTTCCCCCGACGCCGCGCTCGACGTCGACGCCTATCTGGACCGGCGGCGGGACCGCTCGGGAGCTCCCGTCGAATTCCATCTGTCCAACGGGGTCTGGTTGCAGAGCGCCGAAAGACGGACGCAGGTCGGCGGCGTGGTCGCGGTCTATACGGACATCACCGAGGTCAAGCAGCGCGAGGGAGAACTCAACGCCGTGCTCGACACCATCGAGTACGGCATCTGCTTCATGGGGCGTGATCTCCGGGCGCGGGTCGCCAATCGGGCGTTCCGCGACATGTGGAACTTCCCCGACGATTTCTTCGACAGCCGTCCGACCCTGGCGGAAATGATCGGCTACAACCGGCACACCGGGCTCTACGGTGTTCCCGACGACCAATGGGAGGACTATCTCGCCGGGCGCATCGCGGCTGTCCGCGCGGGGGCCATAGCCCCCTTCGAGTGGACCCGTGGCGACGGCAAGGTCCTGCGGTACCAATGCATCGTGCTCCCCAACGGCGGCCGCATGCTGACCTATCTCGACATCACCGAGATGAAGCGGCGCGAGCAGCAGCTCGGCAAGCTTGTCGACGAGCTCGCCGCGACGCGCGACGAGGCGCTGCGGGCGCGCGCCCAGCTCGACGAGGCCATCGAGGCGATCTCCGAGGGCTTCGTCGTCTTCGACGGGGACGACCGCCTCGTCGTGTGCAACACCAACTACCGGCAATTCTACGTCGACGCGGCCGGCGAGGAGATGGCCGGGCTCGTGGTGCCGGGCGCCGATCGCGACACGATCCACAGGGTCGCCTTCGCACGCGGCATGTTCCCGGACAGCACCGGAACCATCGAGGAGTTCCTCGCCGAGCGGCGGGACTACCCGATGAAGGCCGTGGAAGTGCGCTTCAGCAACGGCATCTGGGTCAGGATCGACGAGAGGCTGTCTTCCGACGGGAGCATCGTCGGCGTCTACGCCGACATCACCGACGCCAAGAAGCGGGAAGCCGAGCTCGCCGACCTTGTGGACCGCCTGACGGCCGCGCGCGACCAGGCGATGGAGGCCAACCGGACCAAGAGCCAGTTCCTCGCCAACATGAGCCACGAGCTGCGCACGCCCCTGAACGCCATCATCGGCATCACCGAGATGCTGGAGGAGGACGCGAGGGACGACGCCCTGGACGATTACATCGAGCCCCTGGAACGGGTCTCTCGCGCGGGGACCCACCTCCTGCACCTGATCAACGAGGTCCTCGACCTCTCCAAGATCGAAGCGGGCCGGATCGAGTTCCATATCGAGGCCATCGACATCGCCGAACTGACGGAAGAGCTGGCGACGACCGCGCAACCGCTCGCCGACCAGAAGGGCAACCGGTTGGCGGTCCGTTGCCCGGAGGAATCCGGCACGATGCACGGGGACCCGACACGGGTGCGGCAAATCGTTCTCAACCTGCTGAGCAACGCCTGCAAGTTCACCGAGGGCGGCGAGGTAAGCCTGGCAGTTTCGCGAAAGAGGACGCGCGGCAAGGACTGGATTCAGTTCGCGGTCGCGGATACCGGCATCGGCATGACGCCGGAGCAACAAGCCAAGGTGTTCGAGGAGTTCGCCCAGGCCGACAGCTCCACCACCCGAAAATACGGCGGTACCGGCCTTGGCCTCGCCATAAGCCGGCGGTTCTGCCGTATGATGGGCGGGGACATCGAGCTGGTCAGTGAGCCGGGAGCCGGCAGCACGTTCACGGCGCGGCTTCCGGTGATCCTGGACCTGGCACAATTGGGCGGGAACGACCCGGAGCGGTCAACGACGGCAAGGACCAATGACTAGAATCCTTTATGTCGAGGACAACGACGACAATATCTACATGCTTGAACGTCGCTTGCGGCGCAAGGGCTACGACGTCGTCATCGCCACCGACGGCGAGGCGGGGGTCGAGATGTCCCGTTCCGCCGCACCCTCGCTGATCCTGATGGATCTGAACCTGCCGGTGCTGGACGGCTGGGAGGCGGCCGGGCGGATCAAGTCCGCGCCCGAGACCCGGCACATTCCGATCATTGCGCTTTCGTCGCACGCAATGGAAGGCGATCGGGAAAGCGCGATCACCGCCGGCTGCGACGACTACGACACCAAGCCGGTAGATCTCGCGCGCCTGCTGGCAAAGATCGAGGCGCTGTTGCCCAAGGGAGCCCCGGCGTGAGCGGCGACGGTCCCGCCATTCTCGTCGTCGACGACAACGAGGACAACTGCTACACGCTGACGCGGCGGCTGAAGCGGCAGGGTTACGACAACGTGGCCACCGCCGGGCACGGGCGGCAGGCGCTGGAGCTTCTGGCCGCGCGTCCCTTCGACCTGGTCCTGCTCGACGTCATGATGCCGGACATGAACGGCTACGAAGTGCTGGAGACCATGAAGGCCGATCCGGCTCTGCGCGGCATCCCGGTCGTCATGATATCGGCGCTGGACGAGGCCGACAGCGTTGCCCGCTGCATCGAGATCGGCGCCGAGGACTATCTTGCCAAGCCCTTCGACCCGACCTTGTTGCGGGACCGGGTCCGCGACTGCCTGGAGAAGAAGCGGCTCCGGGACAGCGAAGCCGACCGTCCGCGCGAGCGGGAGAGTTAGTCGCCCGCCGTTTCGGTCGGAAGCGCTCTACCGGGCGTCCGATTCCGGGAGACCGGCTGCGTCCGCTCCGGCGGTGAGAAGGTATCCGTACAGCTCCAGCATCAACCGCTCTTGATCCTTTTCCAGCCGCTGCCGGACGGCGGGCGTGAGCGTCAACGTTCGGCACGGTTCATCCGCGACCGCGGCGGTCGTGGACGCATGGGCCTCGAAAGCGGCGCGTATCCCTATCGCATCGCCGGGGCCGCACTGCCGAAGCCGCGTGCCTCCGGCATCGTAGACGGAGGCCCGGCCCATCAGCAGCAGTTGCAACCCGTCCTGCGGCTCACCCAGCGCCACAAGGGTCTGGCCCGGGTCGTAGTCGCGAACCTCCAGCCACTTGCGGAGTTCGTGGGCCATGTCCTCGAACAGGATACGCCTGTCCAGATGGCTCTCGATGTCGCCGGCGAAGCGGTCCAGCAATGCGTCGCCGGAGCCGTCTTCACGGCGGAGATCCGCTCTTCGCGCCGCGATGACGATATCCTCGCATTGCTCGAGACCGCGGTCCGCATCCGCTTCGAACAGCAGGCCGGTGAATACCGGAGACGGAAGATTGCGTTCCATCTCGGCCCGGCAGTTTTCGGGCGCGGCGCACAGAGCGGTCCGCACTCCGGCGTCGTGCGCGGCCCGGACAAACTGGCACAGGGTGTTGACGGCCGAGAAGTCCAGACCCGAGACGGCCTCGAAATCGAGCAGGATGCAGGCCGGAGGCGGGTCGCGGCTCAGCGACTGCTTGAGCCGGCTGGCCAGGGCGTGGGCGCTTCCGAAGAAGAGATAGCCGCGCGGCCGGTATCCATGGACCCGGTCGCCCTCCGCCAGCAGTATCGCCTGGTCGGCGATGCGGCGGGTCCGGTTGCTGCGGCGCTCGCGCGCGGTGAACACGGTCTCGATCGGGTCCACGCGGCTGAGGCGGATCGCGAAGTGAACGGTCGTGATGGCCATCCCGATGCCCACGCCTTCGGCAAAACCGAGGAATATCACGGCGACGAATATCGCGAGGACGATGGCGTAATCCGGCCGGGGCAGCCGTCTGCGGCTTCTTACGAGCCATTCGTCCAGCAGGCCGACGCCGATGAACATCGCCATCCCGGCCAATAGCGGCACCGGGACCAGTCTCACGAACGCGTCGCCGACGACCAGTACCGAGCCCAGCACGAGGGCGGTAATGACGCCGGTGAGCCGTGTTTCGGCTCCGAGCCGGTGGTTGAGCATCGAAAACGGGAGATTGATGAAACCGGCCGGACCGCCGCCCAGACCGGCGATCACGCTGGCTCCGCCCGCCACCTTGAATTCCCGGTTCCACTCCAGTTCCCGGTTCGTGGCCAGCTCGAAGCTGCCCAAATATATGACCGCGCCGAGCAGGATAACCGCGACCAGGGACAGCATGTTGGGAATCTGCCCGACCACCGCGCCCCAGTCCACATAAGCCAGATCCCCCGGTTGGAAGGGGGGCCAAAGGGTCCCTTCCATCGCGTTCGCGAACAGCAAGCCCGCCGCCCCGGCCTCTTCCGCCGAGATATCGAGGAGGGGCAGGCTCATTTGGTAGAGCACGGCGCCGAGCACGAAACTCGACGGCAATATCCAGGGGCTACTCCAGCGTTTGGTGGACAGGAACAAGCCAAGGCCATAGACCACGCCGGGACCCCAGCTCCAAAGCACGGTGGTTTCCAGGAGTGAAGGAAGCGCTTGCCAGCCCGGCGTCGCCTTCATCATCGACAACGCCGCCAGAGTGATGAGCCCGCCGACGCCGGCGAGAACCCCGCACGCGACCGGATAGGGAACGAACCGGAGCAGATCGGCCAGCCGAAAATACCCGATCGCCAGGAAGCACGCACCGGTCGCGACCGAGCCGATGATCACGATGGCGGCCAGGGTCATGAACAGCGCGTTCCCCTCCAGCGGGATCGCGGCGGCGATGGTCGCCAATGCGATCACGACAACCGTCGGATGGTTTGCGATCACTCCCCGGTAGCCCCCGGTCAGCGCGACCACGAGGCAGACGGCGAACGCGCCGAACACCATGATGCCGATGCCTCGGGACAGAAACGGCGCCAGCGGACCGGAAAAAACCAGGGCTCCGAACAGGATCTCGTAGACAATGTGAATCAGGCCCAGGATGACTCCGGCCGACAGCGCCGGCAACAGCTTGCCCGCGCGTACGTCGGCGCGGAGTTCGGAGACCAGGCTCGTGATTGATGACACCAGATAGCCGCTCATGGAGCAACGGACCATACATCATTCGGGGAGATTCATATACAGGCGAAATCCGCCCCCTATGTACCCGTCGGCGATCCGGGAGGCTGATTACCTAGTCCCTCGCCACGGTCAACGTCATCCGCTGGCCCTGGACCACTCTGACCTCCGCGCCCGCGGGTATCGCGGGAGCACCGGGCTCGGTGCGGGCGCGCCACAGCTCGCCGTTCACGTAGACGTACCCGGCAGGGTCCAAGGTGTCCCGTGCCACCCCGCGCAGGCCCACGAGCTGGGCGGCGCCGGCGGCTTCCAGTTGGTAGGCCTTGCGCAGGAACGGGTAGCAGACCACGTCCTTCACCACCACCACGCCCACGATGGTGAGCGCCGCCCACATGGGCAGGCCCAGCCACGCGTGCAGGACGGTCACGAGCGCGCCGGCCAGGAGCCAGCCGGGAATCTGGAAGAGGTAGTAGCGGGTGACGGTCCGCACCGGCGGGGTGTCTCGTTGGTCGGAGGGTCTGTCCGGGCAGTCGGGAAGGGTCGCGTGAGTCGCGGCGATTCGACGGCCCGGACAGGTGTACGGCGCTACATGGCGCCGGCGAAGAGCCGCAGGGTCTCGCCGCGGTCGGCGTCGCCCACGTTGTAGGGAATGATCGCCACCTGGTTGATGGCGCTTTGCTTCAGCTCCGCGACCTTGGTGTTGCACTCGTCAGGGGTGCCGGCGACGGCGAACTTGTCCACCAGCCAGTCGGGGATTACGCGGGCCTGGGCGGCGAGCGGGTTCATGTGCTGGTAGTAGTTGTAGGCCTCGTGGATGTCGTCCAGGACCTTCTGCTCGTCCTCGTTGAGGGTAAACGGCAGCGGGTGGGCGATGACCCGGGCGACGTGGGCCTTGACCGCGTCCTTTGCCCCGGGCTTCTCGGAAACGGCGCACGGGACCCACAGCACCAAGTCGATGTCGGAGAGCTTGCGGCCCGCGGACTCGGCGCCGGCGGCGATGCGTTCCACGGCTCTCTCGATGGCACCGGAATCCACGCCCACCAGGATGATCACGCCGTCGGCGATGCGCCCCGACAACTCCAGCATCTTGGGCCCGCTGGCGGCCGCGTAGAACGGGATCTTCCGGTTCTGGGCGAAGTTGAGGTGTATTTTGCTGCCGCTCTCCAGCTCGGCTTCGCCTCCCTCGATGACGGCCCGCATCTGCGCCACCGCCGCCTCGAAGTCCGCCAGCCGCGCCTGCTTGCGGCCCATGGTCTCCAGCGAGCTGTCGCCGAGTCCGATGCCCACGGCGAACCGCCCCGGCGCCATCTCGTCCAGGGTCGCGTAGCCGCTGGCCAGCACCGAGGGGTGCCGCGTCACGGGGTTGGTGACGCCGGTGCCGATGATCACCCTCGACGTGTTGAGGGCCACCGCGGCCATGTTCACGAACGCCTCGCGCCAGATGAGATGCGAGTCGCCGACCCAGATGTGGCTGTAGCCCAGTTCCTCCGCCTGCTTGCTGAGCTGGATGATCCGTGACATGGGTTCCGTGGGAAACATTCCCACGCCGTATTGCATTGAGCTCACCGCGAAACCTCCTTCGCCAACGGCCCCTGTATCCGGGCCGTCGACCGACACCAATTTCTCGTATTAACGAATTGTTACGGCCAATTCGGCCATACTACAAGATCCGGCCCCAAGTCTTTGGGAAGCCGCTGGTCGCTATCCGCTGATGACGACCCCCCGCTCCGGCGGCGGCGTCTGCTGGCTCCGGCCCGCCACGGTCAGCTCGCCGTCGATCATCACCACCGAGATGCCCGGCAGGTCGCCCTTGGCGAACGAATCGAGCGCGTCAGTGGACACCGATCCGGTGATGCGGTCCATGATGACGAGGTCCGCGGGCCTCCCCTCCGCGATGATGCCCAGGTCCAGTCCGTGGGCGCGGCCGGTGTTACCGGTGGCCATGGCCACGGCGTGCTCCGGGGTGATGCCTCCCAGCGAGGCCAGGAAGCAGATCTCCCGCAGGATGCCGCGCGGCACCACGCCCGTGCCGCCGGGCGTGTCGGTGCCCACCAGCACCCTCGCCTCGGCGCCGTGCTGGCGGACCGCTTCGGTCAGCACCATGCCCATGCGCAGGTTGCCGGAGGTGCAGATCTCGACGTAGTACTCCGTCTCGGCCACGATGCGGCGCAGGTCCTCCTCGGGCATGGGGATGGGGCCGCCGGTGCTGTGGCCGATGACGTCGGGGTCGATGGCCTTGACGATGTCCACCCCCGCCACCTGGCTCACCCCCGAACGGGAGACCCCGCCCGAGTGGATCTTGACCTTGATGTCCCGCGCCCGGGCCCACTTCACGTAGCGTTCGGCCTCGCCGGTGGGCAGCAGGCTGTAGTCGTAGAAGATGAACTTGACCAGACGGATGCCGGCCCCGTCGATGGTGTCGAAGTCTTTTTCCTCCAGCCCCGGCACCAGCAGCAGCGTGCCGCCGTGCACGCGCACCCCGGTGGGGCGCAGGTTGTCCCAGCAGCGCTTGGCGACGATGGCCAGGGACACCGCGCACAGGGGGTCCGGCGGCAGCGGCAGGCCCGGCACGTGCAGCTCCCCGGCGGAGATGATGGAGGTGACCCCGCCGTGCATGTAGTGGGTGATCCAGCCCATGGAGTTCTGCGCGGGCGTGAAGTTTCCGAAGGTGGGATGGGAATGCGAGTCGATGAGGCCGGGGACGACCGTGGTGCCGTTGGCGTCGATGGTACGGTCGGCGCCGCCGCTCAGGCCGTTGCCGATCTCCTGGATGACGCCGTCCGCCACCAGGATCGAGTCGGCGTCCCGGAGGGGGTCCTCCAGCATCCCTGTCACCAGAGTCCCGATGTTCTTAATCAGCGTTGAGGACATGCGCGGGACCGTAGCACAGAAACCCGCGAAATTCAGGCTCAGTGTGACAGGATCTGGCTGAGGAACAGCTTGGTGCGGTCGTTCTGGGGGTTGTTGAAGAACGGCTCGGGGGCGT
>JAPPNE010000060.1 GCA_028818775.1 Deltaproteobacteria bacterium
CCCCGACGACCATAACCAACTGTTTTTGCTATGAAATGTGTCGGACACTACTGGCTTCGCCTTTAACATGATTGTCTTGGTCCTGTTCAACGACAGGCCATAGTCTGCCAGGGCATTCGAAAGGACTGCCAATGCTCGGTACGCCTCTTCCTGGGATCGAGTCATGATGGTGAAGTCGTCAACGTAACGATGCCAAATGATACCCTCGTCGGTAAGTATGTTATCGATAGCTGACATCAGTACCTCAGCCAGAATCCGAGCACATTGACCACCTACGGGAAGGCCGAATGATCGACCGGATGCAAACTTGCTCAGAAAACGATCGATCTGGCTCGCCACCGTAGAGCCGGACGGGAACAGGTCCTCGAGGCAACTCTCCAGTCTATGGTGATAAATGTGCTCATAAAAACTCGAAATGTCTGTTTGAATTACGACGGCGTCGTCGCCTTGCCAGTACTCGGGCGAAATAGTGCATTGACGGTATGCTCTCCATGATCTGCTGCGATCAAACAACCCATCTCCGTCAACTACATATCGATATGAATGCGCGGTGGGGCTCCGCTGGGCTTCGTGTTTGTCGGCTATCGCGACACCCATTCCGTTGATGTAGATATTCCAGAATGGGTGTATCTTCGTTGTAATGCGAAAACCGGCGGCCCCAGTTGGAACCAGAAGTCGTTCGGAGAAAATCTGCAGAGCGTTGATGGCCTTTGTCGCGTCCTTGGGAGAACCCTTCTCAAGCTCGCAAAAATAGGTGTATGCCAGAATCGCTAGTTCATTTTGGTTTTCGTTAACAAATCTATTGTCAATATCGAACGGGAGTGTGTCGTTGTCCCCGTGCAACCCGATGTCCGCGGCGGCCCGCTTGAAGTGGTCGACAGTAATTCCCGCCATTCCTTAACCTCTCTGGGTTTCACAATTCGAATGCCACTAACCACCGTCGACCGCCTGCGGGCAAGTGAATAGGATAGCGCCAGCAACTTGCGGACGACCCAGAGCACACTGAAGCGGTTAGCCCGGCCTGCGCTCCCCAGCTTCGATGCGTTTGCTGCCAGCCTTCCTCCACCTAACTTCCGCCACGCATGAACCCGTGGGGATCCATGTTGGCGTACGTGTTGAACTTGTGCCGTGTGCCGTCCTGGTCGCTTAAGCGAAAACTCCTGCCTCGCTCATGTCTGACGTCGAAATGAAACCCGTTTGGCAATCGAAAGCCCAGTTTCTGTTGCCGCCAGGCGGGCATGCCGTGACCGCCGTGCGGCGCCCCTCGACCGAAATGTAGGCTGTGCGTGTCGATCCATCCCGAACCCTTCTTGTGCTCCCGAACGAATCGGCAGATCGATTCGTGGACGGCGCCGATGTTGTCGTGGCCAACCACGACGTCTTGCGTCCGTGTCCACGTATCCCGCACGTTCGCTCTCGCCCCAAACGCCGACTCCGGCAACAGCAGGGGCGAGTTCGGGCCCGGGCGGAGGTGCTGCCGCCATTGCTCCTCGAACTCGAGAATGTCATTGATCGCCTGGCGGAAGTCGGGGCTGCCATACCGCACCGAGAGTCGCCTGTCCAACCAGACCGCCCGAAGAGAACGCCTTCTGAACTCGCGCCGATACGTTGGCCGCTCATCCTCCCGGTCATGAGCCAGAAGGAAATGCACCCCTGCGTCTGTGCTATCTGCCCATTTCTCACTGGCAACCAGTAGCCGGTTCCAAATGTCACACAGATTGCCGTGTCGGTGTTCCTTGCCCGGCAGCACATGTATACGCCAGCCGGTCCGGTTGGGCCGCCAGTCGCTTCTGCGATATGACCCCAAAGAGACGCCGGCCACGACGGCGATTGGGGCAGCGCGGCTCATCGCCGATCATGGTCTGACAGGAACGCCTCCACCGCGCGGAAGGGAATCTTCAGTTGCCGGATCTCGTTGGCCGTCATGTACTCCGCCAATCGAGACAGCGTGCGATGTGCGGACTCCCCTGTTTGGCCACGTCCATACCAACTAGTCCGGGGCGTGACACCGTTCTCTCCGGCCCACGTCTCCACCCGGCGCCAAATGATCCTCGATTGCTCCAGCCCCCATCTGTCCAGCATTCCCAGTCTCTCCACGGCCTGTCGGAACGCCACCAGCGGGTTGGGTGAGCGAGTCAACGCGTCGAGCAAAGGGCGCTGCGTCTCCGGGTCGAGGGACTCAACGAATTGCCGCCGATCCTGGACCAACGTATCGAGAGTAATCTCCGGCACGCGGATGGTGCGCCCCTCCGCGTTCTCTTCGAACAGGAACCGGTCCGCCTCCGGTGAGTAGACGACCGGCACCGGCGCGACTCTAGTGAACGCCTGGTAGACGTCCCCGCGTAACGCGCCCCGACGTGTCGAAGACCCGGATTCCAATTTCGGCTCCTCCGCCTGTGGGGTGCCCACCAGCACATCACGGCCAGACCGGCGCCGGACGACAACGCCATCGACTTGCTCGACCAGACCCGAGAAGGACTCTCTTGACGCTCCAACATAGCCTTCGACGTCTAGGTCCCGCTCCCGCGCCAGTGCGACCATCTTCTGGCGCAACTTCGCGCCGACGACCATCTGCGAGTCGCCGCCCAGTTCTCTCAGCGCCCGCAGTGTCAGTTCGGCCCAATGCGTCTCGTCAACGGGCAGCTTTGAGCGATGTTCTTCGACCATCTCCAGGCCCCAAATGCAAGGAAGGCCATCACGTACAAGCGCGACAGCCTTTCCTTCAATATACAATAACTGTTGCCTGACTCGACCCGCTGGGACTCAACTGGACCGCTGCAATCTAGGCACCAGGCAAATGCCTAGCGAGGGGTCCGTCCGGACGGCTCCAGATTCCCCCGCACGATAGACCGATTAAGGAGGAATCACCGCACACTATGACACCTCGGCCGGCGACGGTCAAGTTCAAGTCTGTCATTCATGTCAAGTGCACCGCGCCAACCTGGCACAGTTCCCGAACTGATCGTGATCCGAGCCGCCGCGTCGAGGCGCCGCTGCTGTCCCTCTACGAATTCCTGTAATTGTTCGGCTGCGACGACCTCATCCTTCCTTGTGGACAAGTACGAGTGATCGACAGACACGTGGACTGGTCAGAAGCCCCGACGAACCTTACGAAAAGGCCGGAAGAAATCTATTTGCTTTGTCTGGGTGAGGCCGGCTATTGACGACACAACGCCCTTCGAGTCCCGAGCATCATGAACAGAGCCTCCGGCTCCAGAACCTTCCCCATCTGGTTGATCGCCGA
This sequence comes from Deltaproteobacteria bacterium, assembly GCA_028818775.1. NCBI lineage: Bacteria > Pseudomonadati > Myxococcota > Myxococcia > Deltaproteobacteria bacterium. The sequence goes on from JAPPNE010000060.1 coordinate 3,245, forward strand.
TTCTAGCCCGGCGAGATGGCAGCACCGTCTCGTCGAACCGCTCGACCCAAGGCACCCGGCTCGCCACAATATCTGGACGCCCATCCTCGAAGGCATTCAGAATCAGGTGTTCTCCGTCGCTGGCACGAGAATCGACACAGCCGATCTCTACATCCGAAATGCGGTACACAACCCCGCAGAAAAACCGACGTATCGGCAGCGTGACTGGGCTCCCGACCTCACCGGGCAAACCCGCGACCTTGCCAAGCTCATTGCGCTCCACCGCCCCAAGCTCCTCTTGACGTTCGGACCGTTCGCGTTCGAGTTCACGAGACGAAGCTTGAACCAATACCCGTCCCAAGCGGTTGCCCACTGGACGTCGAAGTGACTGGGATGCGAGTTCAAGCACCGCGTTCAAGCCTTCGATCCCGATCAGTTCAATCTGCTTCCGCTGCTTCATGTAAGTATCGCGCGGGGTCGTTTTCTGGAAAGCCATCGCAATTTCACCGGGCTGGACGATGGGAACTACTTCGACCTTGCCGCGCGCGACATAGCTGACCTCCTGTTGGCACACCAGGATAAGTTTCTCATTTGGCAGTAGACGGCGCTTCCTCCTGCTGTCACTGCAATCCCTCCGCCCGTATGGCGGCTGCGGCCGAGACCGCATCCCGCTTGTCAACCCTCAGCATGAAATCTTCAAGCCACGGCGGAGGCGGTATCTCCTCTCGGGCGTCTCGCGTGACAAAGTCGAGTTGATCGCCGACGAGCCCGTCCTCGCGTCCGTTGCGACCCAGGATTGACTCGTCGGCAGGACGGGGCGGCCACGGGCTGGATCCGCGCGGCAACCTGGTCTCGAGCCATGCATCTACTTGACGCTTCGCCCTCCTCCGACACACGGCTCGCCGCCGGGAGGTAGCGGCCGGCTTGAGGGCGGGCGAATCCCGAAAGCCCGGGGCAGGCGCCCGCGCCGGTCCCGCCGGCAGAGTGGAGGCCATGAACATGACGAAAACTTTCACAGATCAGGACGGCAGCCCAGCCCCAGGACGGGGCGTGCGCCGCACCAACTCCCGCGCCCGCGCCTTCGTGCTCGGCGGTTTCGCTATCGCCGCCGTCTACACGGTCACAGCGCTCGCGTTCGACGCGGGCGCGGAGCACATCGCCCCGCTCTGGACGACGGCGATTGCCTGGACCGTCGCCGCGAGCCTCGCGGGCTCCCTGTGGCGCGGGTTCCGTCACCGCGACTGGTCCGCCTTCTCCGGTTACGAGTTGCCGGAAGACGACGGCGAGGTAGACGAATGGGCGTTGCGCACGGGCCCCTATTCCTGGCTTCGCGAAATGGAAGATGAACTGCTCTACGACGACGATCACCTTCGCAGATCCGATCCCGGCGATCGTCCCGTCAGTGGGACTTAGGCACTCCGGCCTCCACCAACGCGCTGCGCGCCGCCGGGAGGTCGAGGCCGGCTGGGACCGGGCGAGTCCTAGCTAGAAGCCCGAGGCTGGGCTCCCCAATGCCACCGCCAAGGAGGTCGCCGCCATGCCTGACACCAATATCACCGAGGATCACCGCCGCGCGTTCGAGACCCTGACCAGCGGCTGGTTCGACAATTGCTGCCTTGTCAGTTGCTTCGTCGACGACGAAGCAACCGCAGCCACCGCCGCCGTCAATCTCAGCTTTCCCGCTCAAGACGGCGGTGAACCGGAAGTTCTCATCAGCCCGCTCTTCATCTGGCCGACCGCGGCGATGACGCTGACCGACCACGACGGGAGGCAGGCATGAGTGAAAGCCCGCCACGCGGTCGCCAGCCCGCCGCCAACCTTCACATCCCGCCCGAATGCCGCGACATGATCCGCCGTGGCGCGCTCGTGGCCGTCAATTCATCGGGGGGCAAGGACAGCCAGGCCATGACGATCCTGCTCGCCCGGATCGTCCCCCGCGCCCAACTGGTGGTGGTCCACGCTCCGCTCGGCGAGGTCGAGTGGCCGGGCACGATCGAGCACATCCAGAACACGATTCCCGCCAGCGTTCCGCTGATATTCGCGCGCGTGGCGTCCGGCAAGTCGCTTCTCGAACGCATCGAGGAAAGGGGCATGTTCCCCTCGCCACGGACGCGATTCTGCACCTCGGACCTCTATGGTGAGCTCACCATAGAGGTCCCTATGGTGACAAGATCACTATGGAAAGTAGAAGTGCCAAGGCCCTGACA